>JAJRZX010000072.1 GCA_024275045.1 Deltaproteobacteria bacterium | reverse complement strand
TTTGCTACAGTTGTGTGCGAGCACTCAGCGCAGTGCCAGGCGGGTATGCGGTGCCCCCACCAGATTTGCCGTGAGATGCACCAGTCACGGATGTTTTCCATCCAGTCAAAGTACAGGTTCTCCCAGTTCTTTGGTACAAAGCGAACACGGCCGTCTTTTACGGCCTTTATGGCGGGCCCGGCAAGTGGTTTTACATCAACAAACCACTGGCGCGAGAGCGTGGGCTCCACAACCGTGGAGCAGCGATAGCAGGAACCAAGCATGAGCTTGTGGGGCTCTGTTTTTTCAAGAAGGCCCTCTGTCTCAAGGGCTTTTATTATCTCTACCCTGGCAATAAAGCGGTCTTGGCCCTTGAATTTGCCGCCATGCTCGTTTATAACCCCGCCAAGGTCCATTACGGTTATGGACTCAAGGCCGTGCCTTTTACCCATATCAAAGTCGTCAAAGTCATGCGCCGGCGTAATCTTCACCGCGCCCGTACCAAACTCCATGCTTACGTGTTTGTCTTTAATTACGGGGATCCTGCGTCCAGTAAAGGGCAGCTCTATCTTTGCTCCAATAAGCGCGGCGTAGCGCGGGTCTTCGGGGTTTACGGCTACGGCGGTATCTCCAAGCATGGTCTCGGGGCGCGTGGTGGCTACGATAATAAAATCAGGCGCACCTGCGGGCGGATCTGCCACGGGGTACTTCATGTAATAGAGCGCCCCCTCGGTCTCCTCGAAATTCACCTCAAGGTCTGATAGCGCGGTCCTGCACCTCGGGCACCAGTTGATTATGTAATTACCCCTGTATATCAGCCCCTCGGAGTACAGGGTTACAAAGACCTCTCGTACGGCCTTTGAGAGTCCCTCGTCCATGGTGAAACGCAGGCGCGACCAGTCGCATGAGGCGCCGAGGCGGCCGAGCTGGTTCAGTATGGTATCGCCGTATTTTTGTTTCCACTCCCAGACTCGCTCTATAAAAGGCTCTCTGCCAGTGGCGTGACGGTCCGTGCCCTCGGCGGCAAGCTCTCTTTCAACGACATTCTGCGTGGCTATGCCCGCGTGGTCTATGCCGGGAATCCAGAGCACGTTAAAGCCCTTCATTCTCTTGTATCTGGCAAGTATGTCCTGCAGCGTGGAGTTAAGGGCGTGTCCAACGTGCAGTGCCCCCGTGATATTTGGCGGCGGTATTACCATTGAGAATGCGGGCTTATCTGACGCGGCCTCTGCCCTTGTAAGCCCGGCCTCTTCCCAGTAGCCAAGCCATCTTTTTTCTACCCCAAGTGGGTTGTATCTGGGCTCCGGTATTCGTGTTTTTGAGTCGTTCATATATCCTTTTCCTCAGTTTTATCTATATGATAGGGTCTAAAAATCTACCATAAACAGCCCTTAAAAGCCCTAAAAATATGCGCTTCGCACTTCATGGCATTATATCTGTCTTGAGTACCGCCGTGCTCAGCGGCATGGCAGAGGATAAGACCGTGGGAGGCAAAAACGTATGGGCCCTCATAACGTATCGGAGAGACGCGGTTTTCTGCCTGTTTGTAGGGGGTTTTTAAAGTTCTAAAACCTGTAAGGGGAGAGGGTGGTGTAAAGATGTAAAGTCGGGGTAGGGCAATAGAGGCCAGATACAGCGGCGGGTCGCACTGCGGCCCTGAGAATCTTAGCGGCCTCTTATGGCCTTTTTTATCCTCTCCATCTCCTCTTCCATGGCCTCTTTAATCAGTCCGGGTACAATCTCACGCACCGCCTCTTCCATAACCTCTTTCATCAGCGCGGGCACCGCGTCACTTACTGCCTCTTCTATTGCCTCAAGGGTGATCTTTTTTACAAGCTCACTTATTAATTCTTCAGAGGGCCCCTCTGTCTCTACCGGCTGAGTCTCGCGCTCTTCATCTTCCTCAAGGGGAGTATCCTCAACGCTTATCTCTTCTTTTATCTCCGCAGACTTTTCTTCGGCAGGCTCTTCTTCTGCTGCTGTAATGGGCTCTTCGGCGGGCTCCGCTGTATCGTCTTCAGCGATAATGTAGTCCTCCTCAGGCTCAGCAGCCGGCGCCTCTATTGTATCATCTTCCCGGTCTGTGATAGGCAGGTCCGGCTCAACCACCGGATCAGTAAAGCCTATGAGGTCGTTCTCCTCAACGTTCCAGGTCTTTAATGTCTCATCGGGCTGCTCAAGTGGCTCTTTATCTCGAAGCGGCTCTGACTTAAAGGGGTTTATCTCAAAGCCCTCTATATCAAAACCCCCTTCACCCTCCAATTCCCCGTCTGCGGTCTGCATGCCGGGTATGCCCTGCTCCGCCTTATCCTCACTCTCGGTCTCAGCGGAGAGTCCGGGAGGCACTGCTATGGGCGTCTCTTCTATAATGCCGCGGCCTTCGAGTATATCAAGGTCCGGCGCGTCTGTTGCAGTCTCAATGGAGTCTTCTCCAGTAGTCTCAGTAAAAGCCCCAAGAGGCGTATCGGCCTCGGATGAGGGCTCAGGCGCACGTATAATATCGTCCTCGGCCCACTCATCAGGGGTCTCCACCACAGCTGCCTCTGTAGAGGGGGGTGCGGATTTTGAAGGGTATTTCTTAAAGAGGCTCTCTACTTTTTCCGTGAGCTGCCTTGACTCAAATGGTTTTACTATGGAGTCATCACACCCGGCGCGCCGGGCTTTTTTATCGTCAAGGGGGTTGAATGTGCCGGCAAGGATGATAACCGGAGTATCCTTAAGGGCGGGGTTGTTCTTTATGGCCTCGCAGACCTCGTAACCGTTTTTTCCCGGAAGGGCAGCGTCTACAAGGACAATATCGGGTCTCAGGTCCTCGGCCTTCTTAATCGCCTCATCACCGTTGTCTGCGCAGGAGAGCTCATAACCGCCTGAGGCAAAGGTGAGCCTTATGACCTTCTGCATGGTGATGCTGTCGTCAGCGAGAAGAATGGTCTTTATCATAAAAGTCCCCTTTTTTTAAATGGAATTTTAAATTAATTATCATGTAGCGTTGCGGAAATCAAGGTTTTTCTCAATACCCCGCACGCATCCGCTCTATAGCGTTGTTATGGCGCGTGCTTTAACGGATGTTAGTGATGTGTATCAAGATGATGGAGACGGGCGGGAAGAGTAACCTTGCATTAGATATAGTATAAGTGAGAAGTTAAGGTTTTTATTACGGCCCCTTACGCTCCGCGTCTGCTATATCATTATATAGCCTTCGGCCGTTGCGTTCAAGCACTCTCTTGAAGTCCACATCCATAAAGGAGCGCAGGGCACTGCTCATGAACCGCGCGTCCTCGGCGCTGCCGTCCCTTAAGTACCAGAACTGCATGATATCAGAGTACTTTTTTAGCTCCTGCCATGTGTTCAGATCCATGCCCGGAGGGCCTTTTCTGTAGTAGCTCTTAAAGAAGAGAACCTTTTCTTTGGCGCCAAGGGGTATCCAGCTTACATACAAAGGATCTTTATCGGGGAGAAACTTCAGCTCGTATTGCACGGGTCTTGCCCCTGCGCCAGACCCGAAGACAATGTCTTTACCCGATAAAAAGGGCCTGCCTGTGCCGTTAATAACATAACTTATATGAGAGGGGTCGCCAACGGCGCGTTGCCTTGTTGGGGCCTTTCCGGCAGGGCAGGGGTATGGTTCGTTGGAGCGAAGGGCAAAGCATATTTTCAGGCGGTTATCCGCGGGCACCGTTAGGGCGCCTGTACCGGGTACATAGGACCTGAAGTTATTATGCTGGGCAAGGAGCAGTACGATGGGCCGCTTTTTTTCATTTAAGATGATATGAATCGCCCCGTGTATATCAAGCTCATGCACCTTTGCCGGGTCTACAACAAGGCTGAGGGGCAGCTCTTTATATGAGGCAACCTCTGCGGGAATGCCGCTGTATGTAAAAACAAAGCTGTATTACAGTATAATAACGGGTCCTTGCCTCACTCCTTTTTTTGTCTTAAAACGCGCGGTCTCTCTGTAGACTCTGCCGTATCCCGCAGCAACGTAGTTCTTGCAGGCGTTACCCACGCAGGGGTTTTCCTCTCCCTCGTAGTCAAGGTAGTAACCTGCTCTGCGCTCAATGCTTTTAAGGTAAGCCCTGTCCGGGGATTTTTTTACCACTACCCCGGTCTTATCCCGTACAACGGTTTTTGGGAGATAAAACCTGTAAAAATCAACGGGCATCAGCCCCTCCGGGGCAATAAAGATACGGGGCCTGAATTGATTTAGAAGGGCCTTGTCCTCTGCCGTGGTTTCTGTACCAAAATCCGCGGGGTCTTCTTCTTCGTAGGTAAGGGCGGAGAGCCAGCTGCTTATCTCCGGGGGCAGCAGGTTCTCATCGGCCTTGACCGTGTGTGGGGTGATGAGAATAAAAACAAGGAAAAGAGAGGTCATTAATACGCTTAAGAGGCAGACCTTTTGCAGGTATGATCTTAATGTGCGCATGGCCTTATCATGGCATACAGGTAGAGGTGGCATCTTCGGGCAACCCCCTTGAGGGTTTCTCAGCAGCACCCTGAGCCGCCGCTTTCTTTTTTGCCGGTATCAGTACATGGCTCTTTATCAGCAGGCATAGTATCTCCCGCAGGCGCTGTTATGGTAAAGAACTCCCTGTATGGTGGAAGGGAGAGCCTTTTTGCCGTATCCGTACAGACCTCTATGGCAAGGCCCCGCGGGAACTCATGTCCCTCGTCATCTGTAATGGATTTAAAGGGCCCCTTGTACGTGACCTGATGACCGCTGTAAAGGCATTTTTTGCTCTTTACATCTTTATGGGCACGGTATGTGATGGAGTAGAACTTTATGCCTCCGGCCTCTCTGTAGAAGGACTCAGAGAGCAGGGTAATGCCGTAAAAACCAGCGTTTACTGCCAGCGATATGAATTCCTCGGAGGTAAGGGCACCTGATATGCACTCGCCCCAGAGCTCGCTGTCTTCCTGCATGGCAGAGGGTACGAGCCTCTCGGAGATAATATCCGAGATTACGAAATGCCCCCCGTTCTTTAGTATACGGTATATTTCAACGAATACAGGGGCCTTATCTGCCGTGAGGTTGATAACGCAGTTTGATGTTACAATATCCACACTGCCATCCTCAACGGGTATGTCCTCAAGAAAACCCTTTCGAAACTCCACGTTGCTGTAGCCAAGCCTTTTTGTAACCTCAGCCTTGTTTTTTTCGGCCTTTTCCAGCATCTCATCAGTCATGTCAATGCCTATGACATGGCCCTGTGGGCCTGTAATCCTGGAGGCGATAAAACAATCTATGCCAGCGCCGGCGCCAAGGTCAAGAAGGGTCTCGCCCTCTCTAAGCCCAGAGAGGGTAACGGGACTGCCGCACCCGTAGGAGACATCAAGGACCTCCGCGGGGATATGAGATGTATCGGCCCCGGTGTAAGCCGTTGGACAGCATAGCTCTGGCTGGGGCTGCACGGCGGCCTCTCCGTAATAAGACTTTACATTTTCCCTCCGTGTCTCCGAGCACGTAGATGAGGTATTGGAGCAGCTTAGCCCCTCATTCACGCAGGTGTAGCAGGCAGGCGAGGTTAGGGCAACGGGACGGAGGCTTTCTTCTATGGTGGAGCCCATGCGTGCCGAGGGGTCGTCTATGAGTATGGGACAGCAGAAGACGCCCTCGCTTGTTATCATGCGCGCGCTTGAGCATTGCAGGGCCTCGGGTTTAACGGAGCCAAGGCCCGCGTCGGGCAGTATCTCATCGGCGTTATATGGACGGTAATTTTTCTCACCTCTGCCAATGTGCAGCAGCGGCAGGGTCTTTACATGTGGGGATTTTGAGCCAAGATCGCGGAGCCATGTCTCGAATTGCTCGGCGCAGGGGCCCTTCTCATCAATAATCGTAGCCGTGATTATAGGCTCGAAACCCACGCGTATGAGGTTTTTGATGCCTTCCGATGTCTTTTTGAATGAGCCCGCACCGCGCACACGGTCGTTGGCACTCTCATCAGGGCTCTCCATGCTTACGCGAAAAGTAAGCTCAAAGTCAGAGGCAAGGGCCAGCCCCTTGAACCGTGCGGCCACATCCGCGGTAATAAGCGTGGCGTTGGTAAGTATGGTAACATTGGCATCGTTAAGGGCGTCCTCTGTGATACCCATTATCTCATTATTCAGCATGGGTTCACCGCCGGTAAAGTATATCTCTTGAATACCCGTGGAGCGGGCCTCTTCAAGGTAGCCTTTAACGGTCTCTCTGGAGAGCATGCCGTGGCGCGTAACCCCGGGTCCGCAGCTTATAAAGCAGTGTTCGCACTTCAGGTTGCATAACGTGCCTGAGACCTGAAACCAGAGTGTAGACAGACCCGTAAGGGGCACCTTGAGACTCGCTCTCTGCTCTATATTCATTTAAAACTCTCCCGGTTTTTTATTGTATTATCTTCCGCCTCTTTATTTTACAGTAACATCAAGTGACGGCGCGGAAAGTAAGCTGTCTTACATCCACGGCCTGAAAGGCGGTTTTTTTCATTCTATTAAAGAGTAGGTTACAGCCTGAAGACCTCTCCTGTAAAGTCCCTTACTTAACCTCTTTTACGTTCTCAACAGTGCGTATCTCAGGGGCGTGTTCTTTAATGGCCTTTTCCACGCCGCCCTTAAGGGTGGAGGCCGATGATGGACAGCTGCTGCATGCACCTGTAAGCCTTACCCGCACAACGCGCTCTTCTTTGTCTATCTCCACCAGCTCCACGTCTCCGCCGTCGCCCTCAAGAAAGGGCCTTATCTCCGCAAGGGCCGCAAGCACTCTCTCGGTTACGTCATCGCCTACGTCGGGCTCTGCGCACCTCAGTCTTTTTATATCCACCACCCAGGTCTGAGGGCCGTTCTCTACCTTATCCCATTGAAATATCTCGTGGTAAAGAGACTCAAAGTGCGCCTTTAGAACGGTGGGGGCGTAATCATTGGTAAGGCGCATCACCGCCCCTGCGGGAAGTTCATCCCAAGTATCAAAGGCCAGCGGATGCCTCTTGAATACGGGTACCTCCCGTAAATCTACTTTAACCGTAGTGTCCATGAATTCAATACTCCTTTGTCCACTTGAGATTTTCTGCTTACGTCTCACCGGCGGACTCATATATGATATACTTTTTGTAACATATTCATTAGTGAATCGTCACCTTGATTATACTGTAAATTATTATAGAGCGCTAATTCTTTTGTTTCTATTGCAGAGGCGGGCATGGGCGGGATTATAACCCTTACAACTGATTTCGGCCTAAAGGACCACTATTGCGGGGCCATGAAAGGCGCTATGCTCTCGGTTAACCCTGATGCCGTACTTGTGGACATCTCTCACTCTATAATGGCAGGCGATATTATGGAGGGGGCACTTGTTTTAAGAGGGGCCTGCGGGTATTTCCCCTGCGGCACGGTACACGTAGGCGTAGTAGACCCCGGGGTAGGGGGGAGGCGCAGAGGTGTTATTGTGGAGACAAAGAATTTTGTTTTTGTTGGCCCTGATAACGGGCTCCTCAGCCTTGCGGCCAAAGCCGACGGAATAAAGCGCGTGATTGAGATAAGAGAGGAGAGGTTTTGCCGTAATATTATCAGCAGCACCTTTCATGGCCGTGATATCTTCGGGCCCGTGGCCGCGCACTTATGTCTTGGCGTTGGTCCTGAAGAGTTTGGTCCTGAGATACAAGACCTTCTTATGTTAGATATTCCGGAGCCAGAGTGTGTGTCGGGGGGTATTGCGGGAGAGGTTATTTATATTGATAGCTACGGTAATATTATTACAAATATAGAGGCAGCGGTGATTGAGTCTCATCTTGGCACAACGGAGGTTGAGCTTACACTGAGGGGGCGTTCCATAAAGGGGCTTTATCGGTTTTACGGCGAGATTCCTCTTGAAGAGGCCGGGGCCCTTGCTGGCAGCTCAGGTCTTGTGGAGGTGGCGCTTCGTGAGGCTAATTGCGCTAAAGCCTTAAAGGCAAAGACAGGTGATAAGGTGAGG
The DNA here is from genome assembly GCA_024275045.1 of Deltaproteobacteria bacterium. GTDB lineage: Bacteria > Desulfobacterota > GWC2-55-46 > GWC2-55-46 > JADFVP01 > JAJRZX01. Next base: position 27,195 of record JAJRZX010000072.1, on the reverse strand, counting down.
GGCGTAAGGTCATGAGGGCGGTTTTGCAGAGGGTTAAGAGGGCAGGCGTGAGCGTGGACGGGGTCCTTGTGGGCTCCATAGAAAAAGGGCTGCTCGTTTATCTTGGGGTGGAAAAGGGAGACGAAGAGGCTGATGTAAGTTACATCGCCGAGAAGGTGCGTTATCTCAGAATCTTTGGTGATAATACAGGGCAGATGAACCTTGATGTAACAGGGGCCCGCGGGGCTGTGCTTGTAGTATCCCAGTTCACTCTTCTTGCGGATTGCAGAAAGGGCCGAAGACCGAGTTTTTCCGCTGCCGAGTCTCCTCAAAAAGCAGAGGTTCTTTACGGTTCTTTTATCAGCTCATTACGTGAGAAGGGTTTAACTGTAGAGAGCGGAGTTTTCGGTGCTCACATGGAGGTGGAGTGCATTAATGATGGTCCTGTAACCATGCTGCTGGAGAGCAGGGTTTTTTAAATGCGGGGCCAAAAGTGTAAGTTCAATGAACGTAAGATAGTCCCCATACCGGTTTTCTTTGTCTTACTTTCTTTTTTCCAAAAGAAAGTAAGGAAGGGTTTTACTGCATGAAAGTATTCGGTCTTGGTCAGTCCTCTCTTGATTTAATCATTTCTGTTAAGTGTTACCCTGCTGAGGACTTAAAGCAGGAGGTTCTTGGTTTTTACGAGCAGGGCGGCGGTCCCGTGGCCACTGCCCTTGTCTCGTTATCAAGGCTTGGCGTGAATACGTCTTTTGCAGGTGTAGTCTCTGATGACGATGCCGGCACAAAGATAAGAGCAGGGCTTCTGGAGGAGGGGGTTAATATAGACGCCCTTGCGATGCGTGAGGGCGGTGCCTCGCAGAAGGCTTTTATAATTGTTAACAGGGAGTCTGCCTCAAGGACCATCCTCTGGCAGCGGCCCACTGCGGCTGAGCTTGCGTCTGGAGAGGTGAAGGGCGAGTGGTTAAGAGGCGCTGATTTCCTGCTTCTTGACGGCCTTATGGAGGGTGCCTCTATAAGGATAGCCGAGCTGGCAGCTGAGGATGGTGTGCCTGTGTTATGCGATGCAGGGTCTCCGCGTCCCGGGGTATTGAGGCTGCTGCCAGAGGCGGATTACATTGTTGGCTCCGAGGTTTTTTCAGATTATTTTTCCACACGGCCCGAGGAGGCTGTAAAGAAGATAGCCGAGTACGGTCCAAAGGCAGTTACCGTAACCCTTGGTAAGAGGGGGGCGGTGACCTGGCAGGACGGCAGGGTCTTTTCTACGCCTGCCTTTAAGGTAGATGCCGTAGATACCACAGGGGCAGGCGATGTCTTTCACGGAGGGTACATATTCGGGCTCTTAAAGGGTTGGGATCTTGAGGAGACCGTGCGCTTTGCCTCTGCCTTTGCCGCGTTAAAATGCCTTGAATACGGCGGCAGAAGCGGCATACCCACTCTTGCGCGTACCCGGGAGTTTATGCGCAACAGCAAGACCTGCTGAGCGATTAAGCCTCTATGTAAGCCATCGTACTTACCTTTGGTTACGGCGGTGTTATATTGCAGGCAGAGTTAAGAGCAGAAACGGGGAGTGCATGTAATAAAGGGGGCGGTAGAAAATCATGAAAAAGTATGACCTTATAATAATAGGTGGCGGAGTCGGCGGGCTTGTAACAGCAAGCGGCGCGGCTCAGCTCGGGGCGCGTGTGGCACTTGTGGAGAAGACAACGTCCCTTGGCGGCGATTGCCTGCACTGGGGATGCGTGCCCACAAAGAGGCTTGTGCACTCGGCAAAGGTCGCCAGTGTGGCGCGCCGTTCCGCTGAGTTTGGCGTTCACTGCGGCCCTGTGTCCGTGGATTTTGCCGAGGTAATGGCCTCCATGAAGCGTGTACAGGCAAAGATATCCTGTAATGACGACCCTGAGCGCTTCAGAAAGATGGGCGTAGATGTGTTCTTTGGCAGCGGAGCCTTTGAGGACGAGTTTACCTTTAATATAGATGGGAAGAGGCTTCTGGGTAAAAAATTCCTCATTGCCACGGGTTCAAGCCCCGCAGAATTATCCATACCCGGACTAAAAGAAGTGGGGGCCCTCACTAATATTACGGCCCTTGGCCTTACGAAACTACCTAAAAGTCTCATCATACTCGGAGGCGGGCCCATAGGCATAGAGTTCGCGCAGATTTACAGCCGCCTTGGCGCGGAGGTGACAATACTTGAGAAAAAAGGGCAGATACTGCCTCGTGAGGATAAAGAACTCAGCGCTGCCCTGCATACTCTGCTCCTGGCAGAGGGTATAAAAATCGTGACCTGCAAGGGCTTCATTGAGATAAAACGTACCCCAACGGGCAAGGCCGTTATCGCTGCTCGCGATGGCGGTGATAAGACCTATGAGGCTGAAGAAATAATGTCCGCCATAGGTCGCGCCCCCAATGTGGAGGGCCTTGGCCTTGGGGCTGCGGGAGTAGAGTTTGATGCGCGAAAGGGCATAAACTCCAACCTATCTATGAAGACTACACAGTCCCATATCTATGCCGCGGGAGATGTTACCGGACCTTATAAGTTTACCCACATGGCCGAGTATCAGGCAGGGCTCGTAGTATCCAACGCCTTATTCCCTCTTGTGAAGAGAAAGGCAGACTACAGGGTCGTGCCCTGGGTGACCTTTGCAGACCCGGAGTTAGCACGAGTGGGGCTCACAGAGGCCGAGGCGCGCGCAAAATATAATAAGGTATCTGTCTACCGCCAGCAATTTGCCGATGTTGACAGAGCCCTCCTTGAGGGCGAGGGCAAGGGGCTTATAAAGATAATTGTGGGGAAAAAGAAAGAAATCCTCGGTGCCCATATCCTTGGCCCCGGCGCAGGGGAGCTCATACACGAGTACGTACTTGCAATGAAGGCGAAACTGCCAATAACAGCCATATCAGGAACCATACACGTATACCCCACGGTATCTCAGGGGCTCAAACGTGCCTGCGACGCCTATTATACGGAAAAACTCTTTGGTGGGTGGTTCCCGAAATTCTCACGATGGATTATAAGACGAGGTTCTTAGCGTACTTTTCCGGGGGGAAAGTACGCTAAGAACCTTCCCGCTTTCTTTTGGAAAAAAGAAAGCGGGGCAAAGAAAACCAGCGGGGGAAAGATTGAATCTATTGAATATGCTTCTTGTATCCCTTGAGCCTGGAAAGAAAGAAAGTTTTTTTAACGGGGTAACAATGCGCCGCTCTCCTTATGTGGCAAAATGCTCTTATAGACGCTACAGGCCATTAAGTTCCTCGGGCAAAGAAAACCAATATGGGAACGAAGGTTGTTTCATTGAACCCGCCTCATATGTCCCCACGTTACCCATTTAATAGAGATTGGTCTCGGAGAAAATCATGAGCAAGAAAACCATAAAATTCATCATACTCATAGCCTTTGTAGGGGGAGCTTTTTTTCTCGTACGCTACCTTGGGCTTGGCAAATACCTTGATCAGGATGTAATGAGAGAGTGGATAGGCGGTTTCGGTCTCTGGGGGCCCATGGTTTATATGCTCTTGTACGCCCTTGCTCCAAGCCTTATGCTGCCTGGCCTGCCCATTACCGTTGTGGGCGGAGTGCTGTTCGGGCCATTCTGGGGTATTGTTTATGTCACCATCGGAGCAACGGCGGGGGCAACGCTTGCTTTTATCATAGCGAGAAAGATGGGCAGAGAGTGGGTGGAGTCCCTTGTAAAGGGGGGGCGCATGAGGGAGATTGACGAGGCCGTGCAGAGGAAAGGCTGGAAAATAGTGGCCTTTACGCGCCTTATACCGCTCTTTCCCTTTAACTTCCTGAACTACGCCTTTGGTCTTACAAAAATCGGGCTGGGGCCATATTTTATCGCTACGCTTATCTTCATGCTTCCCGGCATTACGGCCTATGTGATTTTTTCAAGCTCCATACTGGATATCTTCCACGGACGCATATCACCTGCCTTTATCGCGGGTATTGTCCTCGTTGTTCTGGTCTCGCTGGTGCCTTTAATCTACAAAAAGGTAAAGGCCAGGCATGGCTGAGTTCTTTCCTGCGTTATGAGATTCTCATAACGCCCACTTTTATCCTCCCCTTTAGTTGTTTTTCCTGAACAGGCCGTAGCGGCCGTGGTGATAGGCGTCACTGACTTATTTTCGTTATATTTCTATTATTAATGCTGAGGGCGGACTCAGGCCCCTTTGGAAAAATGGCGCGGCGAGGTTAGGTTAACCTCTTTGAGAATAAAAAAGGCTTGACAAAACAAGGTGGTAGAGATTAATCTTGCAACAGTGAAGCACACGCGCCAAGCCATATACGCCCTTGTTTTTCTGCTTATCTACGGGTGCGCGGCCGGCCCCTCCGGTGTGGAGGTAGAGGCCCTGAATAAGAGAATAGCGCGCCTTGAGAGGTCTCTTGATGAGCGCGGAGCACAGCTGGAAGAACTTGAGTCCAAGTTTCGCCTGCTTCGAGAGAAGCGCGGCGAAGCCGAGCAGCCTCGTTATATTGAGGCAGAAGCCTTTTCACCGCCTCCCGGACTGAAGGTTATAAGGCTGGGCGATAAGAGTGTATTGCGCATCAAGGGCCTGCCTGATAAGGATGGTTCTTCTAAGACAGGAGGGCTTGCCGAAGAGAAAGGGCATGGTAATAACGAAAAAAATCAACCTGCCCTGCCTCAGACAAACCTGACGAAGAAGGGGCCTGCTGGTAGCTCTGCACCACCTTCTCCCGCGTCTCCATTATCTGCTGAGGCCATGTACAAAAAAGCACGGAAACTCTTTCTCGCAGGTAAGGACGAGAAGGCGCGAGCCGTCTTTATGGACCTTACAAGGGTGTATCCAGAGAGCAGCCTTGCGGACAACGCCTATTACTGGAGCGCTGAGAGTTACTATAGAAAAAAAGAATTTAAAGATGCCATTGTCATGTACAAGACCGTGGCGGAGCAGTATCCAAAGTCCAATAAGGCCGCGGACGCTCTGCTGGGGCTGGGAGTTGTTTACCGTAAGATAAAGAATGGCGATGGGGCCGCTGCGGCATGGGATAGGGTTATAAAGGATTACCCGGACTCAGATGCGGCAAAGGGTGCGTTGAAGAGGTTGCAGTTATTACAATCAGAGAAGGAAGGCGTATTATGAAAAAATTTCTTAGGGCCTTTTATGGTTTATTAATCCTGCTCCTGCTCTCTACCACTGCGGCATGGGCTGTGCCGGGAGATAATGGCGCCGGCAAGAAACGCGGCGATGAAAACGCCGTCTACTACACCATCATCAGGCACGATACACTCTGGGATATCTCCGAGAGGTTTCTGAAAGACCCCTTTAAGTGGCCCTACCTCTGGAAGCTCAACCCTTATATAAAAAATCCCGACCTTATATATCCCGGCGACGTAGTTAAAGTCGTACCCCTTGGGGCCGAAGAAGGGGAGTATAAGGGCACAGAGGTTGATATTGATTCACTGCCCGTAGTGAGACTCACTGAGGACGGTTCACGAGTTGTGGTGCTTGAGCCCGAGAGGCCCGTTGTAAAACATGAAAAGCCCCATGGACCTTCGTACGGCAGCGCCTTGCTTCGGAGAAAAGGCTTTATCTCACACAAGGGACAAAAGGCCGCAGGTTATATAGTGAAGGGAATGGACACCGAGAAGCTGCTCCTGCACCACGGCGAGGGGGTTTACCTCTCCTTTAAGGATGGCAGTGATGTAAGCGTGGGTACGCGTTATACTATCTTTACCGAGGGCGCGCTTATAAAACATCCTGTTACGGAAAAGACCATGGGCCATGCCATTAATATCCTCGGCAGCCTTGTGGTAACCGGCGTAGGCGAGATCGCCGAAGGCAGGATAGATAACTCTTTTGTGGAGATAGAGGCAGGGGCCAAACTCATGAAGTACAGAGAGCCCCTTACGGAGGTAAGGATAAAATTCGATGACGCCGCTGTAAACGCTGTGGTTATAGCCTCTCTTGGAGAGGAGAATCTCGCGAAGGGCGATATCCTTTATATTGATAAAGGCACCAACGATGGTATTGAGCAGGGCCGCCTCTTGAAGGTTATGAGGTCAAAGCCGGTGGTTCACGACCCTGTTACAGGCAGGAGAGTTACCCTTCCCGATGAGGAGATAGGTTCTATTGTCGTTGTAGAGGCAGGTAAAAAAACCTCATCGTGTATAATAATCAAGAGTGTGAAGGCTATAATGAGAGGGGACTCCGTGCGTGCAAAGGCCGCGCTGTAACCTCTGTGGGCTGCGCTTAGATGGTAGAGAGTTTTATGATTTTACGATGATGAGGCAGTGAGAGGTTAAGCCTCTCACTGCCGTCTTCTGAGTAAGCGCTAAGTATTGGACTTACACGGGGCCGCGTCTGTGATTTATTTAAGAGCGGTCTTTTTTTTTATTAGGAGGCTGAGATTAAATACTGGCTCGCCCTCACAAGGCTGAAGGTTCCGAAGAGGGATGTTATTGTAGAGGCCGTTCTTGCCGGGGGGCCGGAGGCGCTTTTTTCCAGAGGCGCTTCTGCTGAGTTGGCCCTTGAACCTGGCCTTGAAACGGCGCTAAAGAACTTTAATGAATGGCAATGGGTGGACTCTGAACTCACCCGTATTGAGAGGGCGGGCATAAGGCTTATCACCATGCTTGACCCCGAGTATCCGTTGTCTCTTAGATCTATTCCCGACCCGCCTCTTCTGCTTTACTCAAAAGGTAATATCTCTACCCTTACAGCAGGCGAAGCCGTGGCCATAGTGGGTACAAGGCAGCCCACGCACTATGGGCTTCAGGTCTCGGAGTCTCTTGGCAGAGACCTTGCCTCAATGGGGCTCTTAATCGTAAGCGGCATGGCAAGGGGCTGTGATATGGCCGCCCACAAAGGCGCCCTTGGAGCGGAGGGATCCACGGTGGCTGTTCTCGGCACGGGCCTTGACCGCTGTTACCCTCCTGAGGCGCGGGAGCTCTATAAAGAGATAGGCGAAAAAGGTCTGCTCTTATCGGAGTTTCCCCTTGGCACGGGGCCTATGCCTTATAATTTTCCACAAAGAAACAGGATAATAAGCGGCCTCTCGCGAGGGGTTATAGTTGTTGAGGCGCCCCTTAGAAGCGGAGCCATGATGACAGCGAGGCTTGCGCTTCGACATAACCGTGATCTCTTTGCTGTACCCGGCCCTCTTGGCGCAGAGAAGAGCAAGGGCCCAAATAGTCTTATACAGGGCGGAGCCTTACTTGTGGAGACCGCCTCTGATATACTTAAAAGATGGGGGCTTGAACCCGTACCTCTTAAGAACTCCAAGAGAGCCGTGGGACCGGATATTGGCACTGTACCTGCCCATGGTAATGAGGCCCTTGTCTTTAAGAGCCTTGAGGCGGGCCCGCTATCCATAGACGCCCTGGCCGCGGTCTTGGGGCTTAAGGTTCAGGACCTTGGCGGGCTTTTGCTGGAGATGGAGCTTAAGGGGCTTATCACTCAGGGGCCGGGTAAGATATTTACGAGAAGGTTTTAATAGCTGCACTGCGGTTCTGCCTTCATAAAATAAAAAACAAAAAAAAGGTTGAAAATATTCACATCAGGTTGTAAAAGGTTTCTTTACTGTAATGCATCACTGATAGATATACTTTGGAGGTTTACGAACTCATAATGGCAAAATCACTTGTAATAGTTGAGTCGCCGGCAAAGGCCAAGACCATAAACAGATATCTTGGCACCGGCTTTACCGTGCTTGCCTCTGTGGGGCATATAAAAGACCTGCCCAAGAGCGGACTTGGCGTGGACATAGAGAATGGTTTTGAGCCCACTTATGAGAGGATAAAGGCAAAGCAGAAGACTATCCGTGAGCTTAAGAGCGCGGCCAAGAAGGCTGATCTCATATACCTTGCCCCTGACCCTGACAGAGAGGGTGAGGCCATTGCGTGGCATATCGCTGAAGAGGTGGACAAGGAGGGCAAGAAGACCCGCCGTGTACTCTTTAACGAGATAACAAAAGACGCCATAAGAGCGGCCATAGCAAAACCTATTGCTCTTGACAGAAAAAAGTACGAGGCACAGCAGGCACGGAGAATCCTTGACCGTCTCGTGGGGTATCAGGTGAGCCCCGTATTATGGAAAAAAGTACGCATGGGCCTTAGCGCCGGAAGGGTGCAGTCCGTGGCCGTAAGGCTTATCTGCGACCGCGAGGCCGAGATTAACGCCTTTAAGAGTGTGGAGTACTGGCATGTGGACGTGTCCTTTGAGTCAGAGCGGGGCGAGGAGTTTACTGCGCGTCTGGCCAAAAAAGACGGCAAAAAGCTTGTCCCCGCAACAGAGGCCGAGACCAAGGCCGTCGTGGGAGAGCTTAAGGGACTTAAGTACGTTGTAGCAGGCGTTGAGAAAAAAGAGGTTAAGAGAAACCCTCTGCCGCCTTTTACTACCAGTAAGCTGCAGCAGGACGCATCGCGTAAGTTTGGTTTCTCCGCAAAGAGGACCATGATGCTGGCCCAGCAGCTTTACGAGGGCGTGGAGCTTGGCAGCGAGGGCCCTGTTGGTCTTGTGACATATATAAGGACAGACTCCATGAGGCTTGCCGCCTCGGCTGTTACTGCAGCGAGGGGCTATATAGAGAGCGAGTACGGCAAGGAGTATCTGCCTCCAAAGGCAAACGTATATAAGAAAAAAAAGGGTAAGTCCAAGACTCAGGACGCCCATGAGGCCATAAGGCCAACTTCCATGCAGTATACGCCCAGGAGCCTGAAAGGGAAACTCGACCCTGCGCAGTGGAAGCTCTACGACCTTATCTGGAAGAGGTTCGTCGCCTGTCAGATGGCACCGGCCATTATGGACCAGACAAGGGTGGAGATAGGCGGAGGCGCCTATACACTCACCACCGCGGGCTCGGTAATGAAGTTTCCGGGTTTCACGCGTGTCTACGAGGTGGGCCTTGATAATGTTGATAAGGACAAGGAAGATGCAAAGGGGAAATCCAAGTCCGCTCTTCTGCCGCCTCTTAATAAGGGCGAGAAGACAGCCCTGAAAAAGATAGACCCCTCTCAGCACTTTACTCAGCCCCCGCCAAGGTTTACAGAGGCTACCCTTGTAAAGGAGCTTGAGGAAAAGGGCATCGGCCGTCCCTCTACTTATGCCACAATCCTCAGCACTGTTCAGGACAGGGGATATGTTGAGAAAGTGGAGCGCAGGCTTCACCCCACGGAGCTCGGCACTCTTGTAAACGGACTCCTTGTTGAGAGTTTTCCGGAGATTCTAAATGCCGAGTTTACCGCGCATATGGAAGAGGAGCTGGACAGGATAGAAGAGGGTAAGGTGCCGTGGCGCGAGCTCATGGCGGAGTTTTACGGACCCTTCAGCAAGAGGCTTGAAAAGGCCAAGGTCGAGATGAAGAGCGTCAAGGAAGAGGTAACGCCCACGGAGCTGGTCTGCGAGAAGTGCTCCAAACCCATGGTCATAAAGTGGGGGCGCCGCGGAAAGTTCCTGGCCTGTACCGGGTACCCCGAGTGCAAGAACACCGGTGACTTTACTACCGATGAGAGCGGTAAGGTGCAGGTGGCGGAGAGGGTCTCTGAGACGGATGAGAAGTGCCCCAAGTGCTCCAGCCCCATGATAATAAAGAGCGGCCGCTTCGGCCGTTTTCTTGCCTGCTCAAAATATCCCGAGTGCAAGAGCACTCTGCCGTACTCAACAGGCGTGAGCTGTCCCGAGGAAGGCTGCGAGGGTACTCTTGTTGAACGGCGCACAAAGAAGGGCCGTGTTTTTTACGGCTGCTCAAAGTACCCGGCATGCAAACACGCCACGTGGAAGCTCCCCAAAAAATAAATACCCCATCATGAGATTCTAAAGAGCCTCCCCGGGGCAGACCTTTTTTTTATCTGAGATTTAAACATCTGGAAAAATCCATGTCTTTAGCGTAGAATTAATGCAGCGTTGAGGAAGCGAAGGTTAAAGCTTTCTTCTGCGCAAAACTCACTAACAGCTTCGTTTGTATTAAACAGGGAATAACTCTCTCTTCAGCAGGAGATTACATATGATTGATGCGTCCAGAAAACGGGTCTTTATCGCAGACGATTCTCTTTTTTTCAGGATGCGCCTCGGTGAAATTCTGACCGACGGAGGCCACGCAGTCACTTCCGCCAAGGACGGCAGAGAGCTCATCGGTAATATCGCGAATAACAGCGAGGGGATAGACATTCTTATCCTTGACCTGCATATGCCTGATATGGACGGTTTTGAGGTCTTGCAGTGGATTAAGGATAATGGATACGGCGGCAAGTTTCCCATTCTGGTAATAACAAGTGTTTACGACCCCATGGAGGTTATCGGACGCCTTAAGAAGCTCGGTGTTGCCAGGCTTATCTCAAAGGCTTATACGCCTGAGCATATAATCTTCATGGTCAATAATGTGCTCTACAGCGACTGTGTTGCAAGAGGGCAGAAGAGGTTCCGCGTGCCTGTCTCCATACCCGTGGATTTTAAGGTGGGCGAGAGGTCTTTAACTGGTTTTATCCTCAATATCAGCGATAACGGCATATTTCTCCATACAAAAGAAGAGCTTCTTCAGGGCACCCTTGTGCGTCTTGTCTTTGCCCTGCCTCATAACGAGCGGGTGATGAGGATGCACGGCATTGTGAGGTGGACAACTGTTAATAAGGCGCATAACACCCTTTTTTGCGGCTCAGGCGTGGTCTTTTCCGAGATAGAGCAGGAAGATCAGGAGTCTATCGTGAATTTTGTAAAGACCGAGGCCGGTAAATTCGGGCTGGAGTAAGCACAGCGTCAGCGCCTCTTGTTTTTAACCCTTAGCCTCTCTTATCTTACATTTTTTGTCTTTTTTTCCATCCCCCGCTCCTGCTTTATATTCTTGAGGCAGCTCACTCTTTAGCGGCTTTTTCCCCAGCCCTATTATGCAATTCCTTTGCCTTTTTTTTCTGTATATTACAGAGCGGTTTTATGGCGGCTGTTTTTCTTGGGGGAGTCTTTTTTGTACATGAGAATAATGGAGGCTATAACCCCCGTGGTAATGGCGGAGTCCGCAAGGTTGAAGGCGGGCCAGTGATAGGAGCGGAGGTAGAGGTCTAAAAAGTCCACTACCGAGCCTCCTGTGAGGCGGTCTATGAGGTTGCCCGCCGCGCCGCCGCTTATGAGTGAGAGGGCAATGGCGTGAAGAGAGGTACGGCTCTGCCTTGCCATAAAGGCGATGAAGATAATGGCGCCAATGGTAAGTGCGGCCATGAGTACGGTCTTTATTGAGGAGTCTCCGCGCAGCATCCCAAAGGCCGTGCCCGTGTTTCTGTAGTATACGATATTAAAGAGTCCGGGGATTATCTCCACTACAGAGCCATAGGCCAGACGAGCCGTGATAAGGGCCTTGCTGAGCTGGTCAAGGGCTGTAACAGAGGCCGTGGTAATAAGAAATATGAGCAGCCCTTTATTCATCTCAGTCCTCAAGGGCCGCGGAACACCTCGCGCATATGGTGGGGGCCGAGTTATTCTCTCCAACGCTTGTGCTGTAGTGCCAGCACCGTTCGCATTTTGTGCCCGAGGCCTTTTTTACGTCAATGCTGAGCCCTGAGATAATGGTTGAGTCCAGGGTAAAAGTCTGCTCCTTTAATACCTGCTCTTCTTTTTTCTCTCTCTCCGGAGCGCACCTCATCTCCACCGCGGATACTACAAGGGCCTCTTTAAGTGCCTCTTCCCTGCCTTTGAGTATCTCTTCGATTCCGTGCGGGTAGGTGATAATTACCACGGCATCAAGGGGGTGTCCTATGAGTTTTTCCTTTCGCGCCCCCTCAAGGGCCTTTGAGACCTCTGTCTTTATCTCCAGAAGCTCTTTCCATCTTGAGGCGAGATTCGCATCCGCCCAGTTCTCAGGCACCTTGGGCATGGCCGCGAGATGTACGCTCTCTTCACGTTCACCGGGCATGAGCTGCCAAGCCTCTTCCGTGGTGAATACAAGCACCGGCGCAAAGAGGCGCAGCAGATGATCCAGCACATGGTATATGGTGGTCTGTGCCGCCCTCCGCTCCCTTGACCCGGCCTTTGCCGTGTAGAGCCTGTCTTTTATGGCGTCAAGGTAGAAGGCGCTTAAGTCCACGGCGCAGAAGTTATGTACGGAGTGATAGACTTTATGAAACTCGTATTTTTTGTAGGCCGGTTTTACGCTGCTGTTAAGTAGTGCGAGCCTCTGCAGGGTAAGCCTGTCCAGCTCCTCAAGTCCCTCGTAGGGCACATTGTCTCTCTCCGGGACAAAATCAGAGAGGTTGCCAAGGATATATCTGAAGGTATTTCTTATGCGCCTGTAGCCCTCGGACAGGCGTTTCAGTATCTCCTCGGATATGCGAATATCATCGCGGTAGTCCTCGGCCGCCACCCATAACCTCAGCACCTCTGCGCCGTATCTCTTGATGATGGACTCCGGTGCTATGACATTACCCTGGGTCTTGCTCATCTTCTTGCCCTTGCCGTCTACGACAAAACCGTGCGTCAGCGCGGCTTTGTACGGCGGAGCCCCGCGTGTGCCTATGGAGGTCAGCAGCGATGAGTGAAACCAGCCCCTGTGCTGATCACTGCCCTCAAGGTACAGAGAGGCCGGGAACTCAAGGTTTTCTCTCTTCTCAAGCACTGCCGCGTAGCTCACCCCGGAGTCAAACCAGACATCAAGAATATCCTCTTCTTTCTTAAGGGCTTTGCCCTTGCATTTGGGGCACCTTAGCCCCTCGCCTCCGGGCAGGTCGCTTATATCAAGCTCATACCATATATCCGCGCCTTTACTCTCAAAGGCCTCTGCAAGGCCCTTAATAAGCCCCTTATCCAAAAAACTCTCCTCACAGTCCAGGCACCTTATGGCAGGTATGGGCACGCCCCAGACCCGCTGGCGCGATAGACACCAGTCCGGGCGGTTCTCTATCATCTTATATATGCGTTCTTTGCCCCAGGCAGGTATCCATTCGATATCACCCTCTATGGCCCTTAGAGCCTTTTCCCTTAGTTCCCCTGCCTCCATTGAGACGAACCACTGCTCTGTGGCACGGAAAATTACGGGCCTCTTGCATCTCCAGCAGTGCGGGTATGAGTGGCGGATATCCTCTGTCTTAAGGAGGCTTCCGTTTTTTTCCATAAGTTCGATGATGCCCTTATTGGCCTTGAATACGAACTGGCCCGTAAACTCTGGCACATCTTCCGTGAACTTTCCTCCGTCATCAACAGGGGCGTATACCTCAAGCCCGTACTGCAGCCCAAGGGCGTAATCGTCCTGACCGTGTCCCGGGGCCGTGTGAACGCAGCCCGTGCCTGCCTCAAGTGTTACGTGAGTGCCCGGCAGTATTGGAGAGTCCCGCTCTATAAAAGGGTGCCTTGCCTTCATCCCCTCAATATCTTTGTAGCGGAATTTTTTTATAATTTTAAAGTCCAGACCCATCACCTCTGTCATGCTCTCCATAAGCCCCTCGGCAAATATATAAGAGGTCTCTTTTGCAGATACAAGGACGTAATCAAGGTCCGGGTGTATGGCTACGGCCAGGTTCGCGGGAATAGTCCACGGAGTGGTAGTCCAGATAATGATGGCGGTCTTTTTATCGGCTATCTTTACGTTGAGCCTTTTTTCAAGCTCTTCTTTATCCACGGGAAAGGCCACATATACTGACGGCGAGGTCTTTTCCGCGTGCTCCACCTCTGCTTCAGCAAGGGCGGTTCTGCACGAGGCGCACCAGTGCACGGGTTTCTTGCCCTTGTATATGAGCCCCTCTTCTTGAAACTTTCCAAGCTCGCGCATTATGGCGGCCTGATAGGAAAAATTCATGGTAAGGTAGGGCTCATCCCACTTGCCGAATACCCCGAGCCTACGGAACTCGTCGCGCTGAATACCCACGAACCTCTTTGCGTAGCTGCGGCACCTCTTTCTTACGGCAATCTTGCTGAACTCGGCCTTTTCTTTTTTGAGCTCTTTTTCCACCTGCAGCTCTATGGGCAGGCCGTGGCAATCCCACCCCGGCACATAATCAGCGGAGAAACCCGACATAAAGGCGTTTTTTACGATTATGTCTTTTAGAATCTTATTAAGGGCGTGCCCCATGTGAATGTGGCCGTTGGCATAAGGGGGGCCGTCATGTAGGATGAATTTTTCACGGCCCGCGCCTGCGGCCATAATCTGCTCATATAGCCCCTTTTTCTCCCACTCACGGAGCCTCTCGGCCTCTGTCTCACTGAGGCGGGCCTTCATCTGAAACTCTGTCTTGGGCAGGTTCAGCGTATCCTTGTACTCTATCTTTTCCATGTTTTTTTAAGCCTCGCGAGGTCTCTGGTTTTTTCTGAGAATAAAAAAATATCCAACGGATATTAATAACATATGGACAGGGGAAATAGAATTTTTTTTATGCTTTTCCAGCTCCTCATTTATCCATCTCTCCAACCCGCCTCTTATATCCTCCATGAGTTTACATAAATGGTTTTTTCATGGTATGCTTTTTAGTTGGGTTATCTGTAATCTTAAAAGAGGGAGAAGGTTTGGAAGGTGTATTTAAGATAAGTTCGGAGTTCACCCCGCGAGGCGACCAGCCCGAGGCCATTAAAAGACTCTCATCGGCCGTAAGGGGCGGTAAGAACGCGCAGGTGCTCCTTGGCGTAACAGGCTCGGGAAAGACCTTTACCGTTGCCAAGGTCATAGAGGAGCTTCAGAGGCCATCTCTTATAATCGCACCCAACAAGACCCTTGCCGCACAGCTCTACGCCGAGTTTAAAGACCTCTTTCCCGAGAACGCCGTAGAGTATTTTGTCTCTTATTATGATTACTACCAGCCCGAGGCATACCTGCCTGCCTCGGATACCTACATCGAGAAAGACGCCTCCATAAACGATGAGATAGACAAGCTCCGCCACAGCGCCACGCACTCGCTCCTTACACGGCGCGATGTGATTATCGTGGCCTCTGTCTCGTGCATCTACGGCATAGGCTCTCCTGATGACTACGGCACAATAAAGCTCTACGTGGAGAAGGGCATGACCGTTGAGAGGGACGAGGTCTTAAAGCGTCTTGTGGCCATGCAGTACAAGCGTAATGATTATGACTTTCACCGCGGCACCTTTCGAGTGCGCGGTGATGTGGTGGATATATTCCCGGCCTATGAGACGGCCTCCGCGCTGAGGCTTGATTTTTTCGGCGATACCATTGAGGATATACTGGAGATAGACCCTCTGCGTGGAAAGGTCTTCCGCAGGCTAAGCCGCGTGCTTATACACCCGGCCTCTCACTTTGTTACTACAGAGCATAACTTGAAGCGCGCCATTAACTCCATAAGAATGGAGCTTGGCCAGAGGCTCCGTGAGCTCAAGCAGTTGGGGTGTAACGTAGAGGCCCAGCGTCTTGAGCAGAGGACGTTATACGACCTTGAGCTCTTTGATGAGATGGGTTTTTGTCCCGGCATTGAGAACTACTCACGCCACATAACAGGGCGCCTTCCCGGTGAGCCCCCTTATACGCTTATTGATTATTTTCCAGATGATTTTCTCCTCTTTGTGGACGAGTCACATATTACCATCCCCCAGGTAGGGGCCATGTACAAAGGAGACCGCTCGCGGAAACAAAACCTTGTGGACTTTGGTTTTCGTCTGCCCTCTGCCCTTGATAACAGGCCGCTGAAATTCGAGGAGTTTGAGCAGCGGGTATTTCAGGGGGTTTATGTCTCTGCCACCCCTGCTGATTACGAGCGAGGTAGAGCCGGGGAGGATAATATCGTGGAGCAGATAATACGCCCCACAGGGCTCCTTGACCCGGCCCTTGAGGTGCGCCCCGCAACTCATCAGGTAGATGATTTACTTGGTGAGATACGAGCCCGTGTAAAGGCAGGAGAGCGCGTACTTGTCACTACGCTTACAAAGAGGAGCGCAGAGGACCTGACACGGTATTACCTTGACCTTGGTGTGCGTGTAAAATACCTGCACTCTGATATAGAGACCCTTGAGAGGGTGGAGATAATACGGGACCTCAGGCAGGGCGGCTTTGATGTGCTTGTGGGCATAAACCTGCTGCGCGAAGGCTTAGATCTGCCCGAGGTATCGCTTGTAGCCATACTTGATGCAGATAAAGAGGGGTTCCTCCGCTCCGAGCGTTCTCTTATACAGACATTCGGCCGCGCCGCACGTAACGTGAACGGACGTGTCCTCCTTTACGCTGATGTGGTTACCGGCTCCATGAGACGAGCCATGGATGAGACGAACCGCAGAAGGCGGATTCAGGAGTCCTATAACATCGAGCACGGCATAACCCCTGTGAGCATAAAGTCCCGCATAAAGGACATACTGGCCACCATATACGAGGGGGATTATTACACCGTGCCCGCAGCTGCCGAGGATACAGAGGAGTATATCCCGCCCCATGAGATACCCGCGCTCTTAAAGTCTCTGCGTAAGGAGATGGCAAGGGCAGCGAAAAAAATGGACTTTGAGAAGGCCGCGGTTCTTCGCGACAGGATAAGAGAGCTGGAGGACAGGCACCTGGGTCTGGCCGGGTGATTGGGAACTCGAAAATGCGCCCGTCTTTTATCTGCTTGACATGACTTGAAAGAGGTGTTTTTAATGTCTTTGGTGATATTTTTAATCATAAGTTAAGATTGTTTGTAAGGAGGCGGAAAATGAACAATAGACATGAAGAGATCTCAAGGGCTGCATATGACCTTTATGAGAAGAG
This sequence comes from Deltaproteobacteria bacterium, assembly GCA_024275045.1. Lineage (GTDB taxonomy): Bacteria > Desulfobacterota > GWC2-55-46 > GWC2-55-46 > JADFVP01 > JAJRZX01. The sequence goes on along the minus strand of JAJRZX010000072.1, from coordinate 10,595 downwards.
CGGCTGTGTGCCGGGCAGGGATGAGGCCAACTGGCTGGCAGCTGAGCAGGAACTGAACGCGGGAGCAAAACCCGTAAAAAGACGCAGAGTCACAAAAAAGAGCCCAACTGCTTCCAAAAAGACCAGGGTGAAAAAATGATAAAATCAGCGGGAGAACTGGTGGCAGAGGCTAAAAAACAGTGCAGGCTGCTCTCCGCCCAAGAGGCCGCGGCCATTGCCGGGGGCTCTGATGAGGTGGTTGTTATTGATGTGAGAGAGCCCGGTGAGGCCGCAGAAGGCAAGCTCTCAGGCTCGGTTAATATACCGAGAGGTGTGCTGGAGATGAAGATAGAGAAGACCGTACCAGTTGAGAGTACGCCTGTTCTTGTGCACTGCGCAAAAGGCGGACGCGCGGCCCTCTCTGCATGCGCCCTTAAGGCCATGGGTTATACGAACGTCTCTGTAATAGACGCTGCTTTTGAGGATATTGCCAAGGCCTTTAAGTAGAGGGTACTCCTATCTTTGTAAAGAAGGGTCTTCTCTTAAGTCTTGTTTTATATATGAGCCCCGAGGTCTTGCTCAGGGGCTCATATATATACGCGTTTTTCTTAAGTGCTTGCGGTAAACTCAGGGTCTATCACTGTCTTGCCCACGTGGTTTACGTAGTTGGCGATGGTCTTAATGCCTATAAGGGCGATAATCTCGTAAACTTTGCCCCTGCCCGCGCCATTGGCCTCAAGGTCGCTTAGCTCATCGTCTGTAAGCCAGCCCTTTTTCTCCATGATTAGGCGCGCCGCTCTTACGGCAGTTGCAAGGGCCTTGTCCTCGGGCAGGTTGCCCGCTTTAATCAGCTCTATCTCACTCACCTCGATACCCACCATCTTGCACATGGCTGTATGGGCGGCCACGCAGTACTTGCAGCTGTTCTCCGCTGATACGGCCAGGTTTACGGCCTGAGTCTCCGCTGCCGAGATAGAGGCCCCTTCCATGGCAGCGTTGGCCTTGAGGTAGACCTCGGCAACAGCGGGGCTGACAGAGAGGGTTCTAAAGAGGTTGGGGATAAAACCGAATTTCTCTTTTACAGCCGTCAGTATCTCTTTATTTTTTTCTTCCACGCTCATTAGATTCTCCTTTTTGGTAAAGTTGTTTTCATACCTTTTCAGGGGTTTGATTTGATTATTTATGGTATAATGCCGATTGGTTAATAGATGTAAGTAATCTTACACCTGTGGCAAAGCAGTATCAAGGTGCAAAGGGCAAAGGGGCAGAGCACAGGGGGGGCGGCGTGGAGTACAAAAGAGGGGAGGGACGGCAGGTGTGCTTGGCAGGGGTGAGCCCCCCCCGGTGGCGTAACCCCGGGGGGTAAAATATTAAAAAAATTTTAAAGGAATGATTTACCTTATTTTAATCTTCTTAAGAGATAATAATCATGGCGACGTACTAAAGATCTTTTCATTTCCATATATCAAGAGGGGCCATGTTTCGGCCTTTCAGGGTTATATCCCGGGTTCGGCGATTGATGCGCCGAGCCCGGAAAACCCTTATCCGGACCACGGGCCCTGCTCTTGAATCCATCGGACCTTTCATGGGTTACTACCCCTTATTCCTTGAGCTCTCAGATACCCCCTGCCTTGTTGTAGGCGGCGGCGCGGTAGCCTGCCGAAAGATAAAAGGGCTGCTGAGCGCAGGGGCATGTGTTACGGTTGTAAGTGCGAGTTTCTCGGCCAAGATAGATGAGCTCCATGACAATAAGAGCCTTCGCCTTATAAAGAGAGGTTTTAAGGCAGGGGATTTAAGAGGAGCAAGCCTTGTTATCGCCGCCTCATCAGATAGAGGTGTTAATGAAGAGGTACGAAAAGCGGCGCGCGCAGGTAATGTACCCGTGAATGTAGTTGACGACCCCGTGGGCTCGGCGTTTATCGTACCCTCTGTAACAAGAAGAGGGGGGCTCACAATAGCCGTCTCCACGGCAGGCAGATGCCCGGCGCTATCAAGAAGAACGCGTCTTGAGATTGAAAAAACAATTGGCCCGGAGTACGGCCCCTTTCTGGAGATAATGGCGGCGGTACGTGAGAAGTTATTGAAATCCGGGGTTAAAGGTGATAAAAAAGACAGGATTATTAACGAGTTGTTAGACTCGGCCCTGCTCGGGTTCGTAAGAGCAGAGGTGGTGGAGGGCGTTGAGAAAGTCCTCCATGATACGGCCGCAGAGACGCTTACCGGGCTTGGCCTTGACCGGAACAGGATTTTTTCTTCGCAAAGAGGGGATGGATGCTGACGAATATTCTTTTTCATACGGCGATAGCCGCCTATTTTGTAGCTACCTGTATATTCGTAGTCTATCTTTTTACACATAACGAGCGCGTTGTGAAGACCGCCGTAGGTGTGCTCACCGCTGCATTTGTTCTTCATACCATTGTAATCGTATTGCGCTGGGCCGGGGCCGGCAGGACGCCTGTTGTTAATATGCATGAGTCTCTGCTCTTTTTCTCATGGCTTACGGTGGCTCTTTACATGATAATGCTCGTAAAGTTCAAACAAAGGGTGCTGGGGGCCTTTGTAACACCCTTTGTACTGCTCCTTATAATCTCCTCATCTTTTTTTCCAAAGACCATCATACCCCTTGCCCCTGTGCTTGAGAGTTACTGGCTCCCTGTGCACGTGGTACTGGCCTTTCTCGGTAACGCCTTTTTCGCCATTGCCTTTTTTCTCGGCATCATGTACATGATTCAGGAGCATTACCTTAAAAAGAGAAAGCTAAAGGGCCTTTTTTATATCCTGCCCTCTCTCGGCGTTATAGACGAGCTCAATTACAGGTGCCTTCAGTATGGTTTTCCCCTACTCACCCTTGCCATAATCACCGGCGCCATATGGAGTGAGTACGCCCTTGGCTCGTACTGGCAGTGGAAGCCGCGTCAGGTCTGGTCTCTTATTACATGGTTTCTCTACGCGGCACTTTTGCACGGAAGGCTCACGGCGGGCTGGAGGGGCAAAAAAGCGGCCCTGCTCTCGGCCCTGGCTTTTATGGTCCTTGTGGGCTCATTTATTATGATAAACGTAATCCTCGGCGGTGCCCACGGTATCTCGCTGAGGTAGGCTTATGAACAGACGGATGGTCTTATGAAACTCATCATAGTTGGTCTTAACCACAAGACAGCACCTGTTGGGGTAAGAGAGAAGGTCTCCTTTCCCGCCGACGGCCTTGAGGACTCTCTTCATCGTCTTGTAAGGGAGTATGGGCTTAACGAGGGTGTAATACTCTCTACGTGCAACCGCGTGGAGGTCCTTGCCCTCAGCCACGACGAGGGCATTGAGAAGGGGCTTTTGCAGGTTAAGCGTTTTCTCTCTGATTCAAGCTCCATACCCCTTGACACCCTTGATGAGCACCTGTACTCTCACTGCGGAGCCGATGCGGTCAGGCATTTATTCAGAGTTGCAGCTGGCCTTGACTCAATGGTCCTTGGCGAGCCGCAGATACTTGGTCAGGTCAAGGACTCATACGCCTCTGCCGTTGAGGCGGACTCAGCCGGTGTAATAGTCAATAAGCTCTATCACAAGGTCTTTTCCGTTGCCAAGCGCATAAGGACGGAGACAAAGATAGGCGAGGCCGCGGTGAGTATCAGCTTTGCCGCCGTGGAGCTGGCAAAAAAAATATTCGGCGACCTCTCCGGCAAGACAGTTATGTTAATAGGCGCGGGTGAGATGGCCGAGCTTGCGGCAAAACACCTCTTACGCGGCGGCATAAGAGAGATAATGGTAGCCAACCGCACCTATGAGAGGGCCCTTGATTTTGTAAAGGAATATGGCGGCACCGCCATTATGTTCAGAGAGTTCCCCCATCACCTTAAGAGCGTTGACATTGTCATAGCCTCTACGGGTGCGAAGAACTTTATCATACGCGAGGGCGAGGTCCGCGATGTGCTTAAGGAGCGCAAGCACAGGCCCATGTTTTTTATTGATATCTCCGTACCCCGTAACGTGGACCCGCTGGTAAATAATATTGACAATACTTATGTATACGATATAGACGACCTGCAGGGCGTTGTGGCCTCCAATATCAAAGAACGCTCAAAAGAGGCCAATGACGCCGAGGGTATAATCGATGAGGAGATAGAGAGGTTTTACCGCTGGATAAAGTCCCTTGATGTTGTGCCCACGATTATAGCTCTACGCAACTACTGCGACGGTATTAGAAAGGCCGAGCTGGAAAGAGGCCTGAAGGCCATGAACGAGCTTAGTTCCAAGAACAAAAAAATCCTTGATTCCATGACAAAGGCCATTGTAAATAAGATACTGCACGGCCCGGTATCACGGCTGAAAAAAGACGCTGATAAGATAGAGGGCGATACTTATATTGATACCATGAGAAAACTCTTTGACCTTGATGATGGCGAGGAAGAGGTGAAGAAGACAGGCTCTGCTGAAGACTAAACCCTGCTTGCGGACTCTCGGGGTAATATAAAAGGAGATACTCGAACTTGGAAAAAAAAGAGATAGTAATAGGCACAAGGGGAAGTAAGCTTGCTCTCTGGCAGGCCAACTGGGTAAAGTCTGAGCTTGAGAAGAAGTACCCTCACGTAAACGTCACCCTGCTCAGGATAAAGACAACAGGGGATAAGATTACCGATGTGCCGCTTGCGCAGGTTGGGGGCAAGGGGCTCTTTGTAAAGGAGATAGAGGAGGCCCTTCTTGACGGCCGCGCGCACCTGGCCGTGCATTCCATGAAGGACGTGCCGACTGAGTTTCCCGAGGGACTCTCTCTCGCTGCCATAGCAGAGAGGGAAGACCCGAGGGATGCGCTAATCAGCGCAGGCGGTGTGCTTTTAAAGGACCTGCCCAAAGGAGCGAGAGTGGGCACCTCAAGCCTTCGCCGTCAGGCCCAGCTCCTTAGCCTCAGGCCCGACCTTGAGATAGTGCAGCTTCGCGGCAACCTTGATACACGCCTTCGTAAACTTGACGAGGGAGAGTACGACGCCATCCTGCTCGCAGGCGCCGGTGTGAACCGCCTTGGCTGGCAGGCGCGTATAACCGAGCTGCTCGCGCCGGAGATTTTTCTACCCGCAATAGGTCAGGGCGCCATAGGCATAGAGACAAAGATAGACGATGATGAGACTAACGGGCTTATCGCATTTTTCGATCATCGCGAGACCTCACGCGCCGTGCGCGGCGAGCGTGCCCTGCTTAAGCGCCTTGAGGGCGGCTGCCAGGTGCCCATAGCGGCCTACGGCACCGTTAACGAGGGCGGGGTGGAGATGACTCTTACGGGGCTTGTGGGAAGCACTGATGGAAAGACCATTATAAAGGACGTTGTAAGCGGCCCCGTAGCCGAGGCCGAGGGACTTGGGGTTCGTCTTGCTGAATCCCTTTTAAAGAAGGGCGCATGGGATATCCTCAAAGACCTCTACGAGCTGAAACCCGCTGATAGCGACTCTTAAGAGTATCTTGAGATTAATTTAAAAAAAATCAAAAAAAGACTTGACAGGGCCAATGGTTCGTATAGAATGGGTGGTCTTGTCGCGGTTCAAATAAAGGGCAAAGGCGGGAGGGCGAATAAGTTTCGCTCTTGCCGTAATAACTCTTGACAGACGTGGCATGGGGTTGTAGTATTAAGATACCAACTCTGCTCTTTGAAAACTAAATAGCAAGCAGCAAGAGCCTGTAAGACCTTTAATTAAAGAGTTACAAATTTAACTAGAGAGTTTGATCCTGGCTCAGAGCGAACGCTAGCGGCGTGCCTAACACATGCAAGTCGTACGAGAAAGGTGACTTCGGTCGCTGAGTAAAGTGGCGCACGGGTGAGTAACGCGTGGGTAATCTACCCTTAAGACTGGAATAACCCTCCGAAAGGGGAGCTAATACCGGATAAGACTACGGAGCATAAGTTCTGCAGTTAAAGGCGGGGATCCTTCGGGACCTGTCACTTAAGGATGAGCCCGCGTCCCATCAGCTTGTTGGTAGGGTAACGGCCTACCAAGGCTAAGACGGGTAGCTGGTCTGAGAGGACGACCAGCCACACTGGCACTGGAACACGGGCCAGACTTCTACGGGAGGCAGCAGTGGGGAAGATTGCGCAATGGGCGAAAGCCTGACGCAGCGACGCCGCGTGAGGGAAGAAGGCCTTCGGGTCGTAAACCTCTGTCGAGGGGGAAGAACAACCTTGTGGCTAATATCCACAGGGCCTGACGGTACCCCTTAAGGAAGCATCGGCTAACTACGTGCCAGCAGCCGCGGTAATACGTAGGATGCAAGCGTTGCTCGGAATTACTGGGCGTAAAGCGCGCGCAGGTGGCAAGATTAGTCGTAGGTGAAATCCCCAGGCTCAACCTGGGAACTGCCTACGATACTGTCTTGCTTGAGTACGGGAGAGGGAAGTGGAATTCCTGGTGTAGCGGTGAAATGCGTAGATATCAGGAGGAACACCGGTGGCGAAGGCGACTTCCTGGACCGATACTGACACTGAGGCGCGAAAGCATGGGGAGCAAACAGGATTAGATACCCTGGTAGTCCATGCCCTAAACGATGGGTACTAGGTGTAAGGACTTATTAAAGTCCTTGTGCCGTAGCTAACGCATTAAGTACCCCGCCTGGGAAGTACGGCCGCAAGGCTAAAACTCAAAGGAATTGACGGGGGCCCGCACAAGCGGTGGAGCATGTGGTTTAATTCGACGCAACGCGAAGAACCTTACCTGGGCTTGACATCCGGAGAATCCCTTGGAAACTTGGGAGTGCCCGCAAGGGAGCTCCGTGACAGGTGCTGCATGGCTGTCGTCAGCTCGTGCCGTGAGGTGTTGGGTTAAGTCCCGCAACGAGCGCAACCCCTACTCTTAGTTGCCATCAGGTTATGCTGGGCACTCTAACAGAACTGCCGGCGTTAAGCCGGAGGAAGGTGGGGACGACGTCAAGTCATCATGGCCTTTATGTCCAGGGCTACACACGTGCTACAATGGCCGGTACAGAGGGTCGCAATACCGCGAGGTGGAGCCAATCCTATAAAGCCGGCCCCAGTTGGGATTGCAGTCTGCAACTCGACTGCATGAACTTGGAATCGCTAGTAATCGCGTATCAGCATGACGCGGTGAATACGTTCCCGGGCCTTGTACACACCGCCCGTCACACCACGAAAGTTTGTTATACCAGAAGTCGGTAGGCTAACCCTTTTGGGAGGCAGCCGCCTAAGGTATGGCCGGCGATTGGGGTGAAGTCGTAACAAGGTAGCCGTAGGGGAACCTGCGGCTGGATCACCTCCTTTCTATGGAGAAAATGACCATCTGCACTGATTCGTCAGTAAAGTTGGCCCATTCTCACATGAATCTTAAAGGCTTGGTTAAGTTGCTTGCTATTTAGTTTTTGAAGAGCAGATGTTTAGTGGTCCTGAGATCGACCCTGAACCAGTCTCCGGGGATACTCGTGATTAGTTGAGAACTTCGGATGGGCGCAATATCCAAGAGGGCCTGTAGCTCAGCTGGTTAGAGCACACGCTTGATAAGCGTGGGGTCGAAAGTTCGAATCTTTCCAGGCCCACCACTAACTTCTGTCTCCCGTGGCAAGTGGGATGAGAATCTCAGAGGGGTAAGCTCCTCAAGAGGTAATTGTTCTGAATATGCCTCAACGTTCATTGGACGCACAGGGGGGTATAGCTCAGTTGGGAGAGCATCTGGTTTGCAACCAGAAGGTCAGCGGTTCGAACCCGCTTACCTCCACCATTCCGGCCCTGTTTAAGGCAGGGACAAAACAACCGGGATGAGAACGAATCTGAAGGGCCACGTGTGGGAGCAGGTAAAGTCCGGTACGTTAAAATAGTTCAGTCTGTCCCGATTTTCGGGGCCTGATATATAGAAGTTTGTTCTTTGACAATCGAATAGAGTTAAGAATCAAGGTAAGAATCAAGTCGCTGAGAGTTTAAGACTGGTTTCCGGCATGCACTCCTGCGTGATGGCCTTTAGTATCGGCTAAAACGTCTGAAGAGGGTAAAGTCAGGAAACTGTGATCAAGCTACTAAGGGCTTACGGTGGATGCCTTGGTGACAGGAGGCGATGAAGGACGTGGTAAGCTGCGATAAGCCTCGGGTAGCCGCAAACAGGCTTTAATCCGAGGATTTCCGAATGGGGCAACCCGGCCGGGTAAAACCCGGTCATCCTGTACTGAATACATAGGTGCAGGAAGCGAACGGGGGGAAGTGAAACATCTCAGTACCCCCAGGAAGAGAAATCAATTGAGATTCCCTGAGTAGCGGCGAGCGAAACGGGAAGAGCCTAAACCTTGGAGTAGTAATATTTCAAGGGGTTGCGGGACTCAGACGTGGGATGTAAAGGGATAGTGAAAGGACCTGGAAAGGTCGGCCATAGAGGGTGATAGCCCCGTACACGAAATTCCGATATGCCCTATGAGTATCCCAAGTACCGCGGGACACGAGAAATCCTGTGGGAATCCGGGTGGACCATCATCCAAGGCTAAATACTACCTGTCGACCGATAGTGAACCAGTACCGTGAGGGAAAGGTGAAAAGAACCCCGGGAGGGGAGTGAAATAGAATCTGAAACCGTGAGCCTACAAACAGTCCTAGGGCTATACCCCTTCTGGGGGTCTGCCTGCGGGCGTGCCTTTTGCATAATTACTCAGCGAGTTACTGTATGTGGCAAGGTTAAGCCGATCGAGGTGGAGCCGTAGCGAAAGCGAGTCTTAATAGGGCGCCCAGTCGCATATAGTAGACCCGAAACCGGTTGATCTATCCATGGCCAGGGTGAAAGTTCGGTAACACGAACCTGAGGCCCGAACCGTTGTAGGTTGCAAACTGCTCGGATGAGCTGTGGATAGGAGTGAAAGGCTAATCAAAACCGGTGATAGCTGGTTCTCCCCGAAATATATTTAGGTATAGCCTCGTGAATTAAGTGCCGGGGGTAGAGCACTGGATGGACTAGGGCCCTTCACCGGGTACCAAACTCAACCAAACTCCGAATACCGGCAACTTTTATCACGGGAGTCAGTCAGTGGGGGCTAAGCTCCATTGACGAAAGGGAAACAGCCCAGACCGCCAGCTAAGGTCCCTAAAGCAGACTAAGTGGAAAAGGATGTGGGGTTACATAGACACCCAGGAGGTTGGCTTAGAAGCAGCCATCCTTTAAAGAAAGCGTAATAGCTCACTGGTCTAGTGACCCTGCGCCGAAAATGTACCGGGGCTCAAGTCTGCTACCGAAGCTGCGGATTGACAGTATCCTTCGGGTTATTGTTGATGGTAGGGGAGCTTTCCAGCAACCTGTGAAGGTGGATCGTGAGGACCACTGGAGGAACTGGAAGTGCATATGCTGAGATGAGTAGCGTAAATGCAGGTGAAAAACCTGCACGCCGAAAACCTAAGGTTTCCTGGGGAAGGTTAATCCTCCCAGGGTTAGTCGGGTCCTAAGCCGAGGCCGCGAGGCGTAGGCGATGGGAAACGGGTTAATATTCCCGTACCGCTTTACTGGTGTTTGAGCGAAGGGGTGACGGAGCAGGGTAGGTTCAGCCGGGTGACGGATGTCCCGGTTTAAGCATGTAGGCGGGGGAGGCAGGAAAATCCACTTCCCTATTCAACGCTGAGGTGTGATGAGGAGGAAAGCCGCAAGGTGGACCGAACTGGCTGATCCCATACTTCCAAGAAAAACCTCGTAGTGAATCAGTAGGGCGCTCGTACCGCAAACCGACTCTGGTAGGTAGGTAGAGAATACTAAGGCGATTGAGAGAACTCTGGCTAAGGAACTCGGCAAATTAACCCCGTAACTTCGGGAGAAGGGGTGCCTTTGCCTGTGGCCCGGATTTACTCCGGGATGCAGACAGAGGCCGCAGTGAAATGGGGGATGCGACTGTTTATCAAAAACACAGGACTCTGCTAACTCGTAAGAGGATGTATAGGGTCTGACGCCTGCCCGGTGCCGGAAGGTTAAGGGGACCTGTTATCCACTTCGGTGGAGAAGCTGGGAACTGAAGCCCCGGTAAACGGCGGCCGTAACTATAACGGTCCTAAGGTAGCGAAATTCCTTGTCGGGTAAGTTCCGACCTGCACGAATGGCGTAACGATATCCCCGCTGTCTCGGCCAGAGACTCAGCGAAATTGAAATGCCGGTGAAGATGCCGGCTACCCGCATCAAGACGGAAAGACCCCGTGCACCTTTACTATAACCTGGTATTGGACCTTGGAATAGTTTGTGTAGGATAGGTGGGAGGCTTTGAAACGGAGGCGCCAGTTTTCGTGGAGCCATCCTTGAAATACCACCCTGATTATTCTGATGTTCTAACTTTGGTCCGTAATCCGGGCCGAGGACAGTGCCAGGCGGGTAGTTTGACTGGGGCGGTCGCCTCCCAAATTGTAACGGAGGCGCGCGAAGGTTCTCTCAGGCTGATTGGAAACCAGCCTTCGAGTGTAAAGGCATAAGAGAGCTTAACTGCAAGACTGACACGTCAAGCAGGTGCGAAAGCAGGTCTTAGTGATCCGGTGGTCCCGTATGGAAGGGCCATCGCTCAACGGATAAAAGGTACGCCGGGGATAACAGGCTGATCGGGCCCAAGAGTTCACATCGACGGCCCGGTTTGGCACCTCGATGTCGGCTCATCGCATCCTGGGGCTGGAGCAGGTCCCAAGGGTT
>JAJRZX010000071.1 GCA_024275045.1 Deltaproteobacteria bacterium | reverse complement strand
TCTTATATATGCAGAGAGGGTATAGAGAGCATCAGTATCTATAGATAGACAAAGGCCCGTCCCCATTGGGACGGGCCTTTGTCTATGGGACGCTTTTCATGTTTTTTTATTTGGAATACACCGCCTTCACTGGTTGTGGTTAAGGGGCCTAATGGCAGGACTTTTCGAAGAGATAGAGATTAATGGCATGAGGCTTCGCAACAGGCTTGTGCGTTCGGCCACATGGGAGGGTATGTGTGACGGTGAAGGTCTTCCTACGGATAAATTATGCCATTGCTACGCAGCCCTTGCACAGGGCCAAGTGGGGTTGATTATTACGGGTTACGCCTATGTCTCACGAGAAGGCCGTCAGCTTCCCGGGCAGATGGGCATTGATACAGACTGCGGCGAAGGGGCCTATAAGCGGTTAACCGGTGCCGTGCATGAGGCCGGCGGGGTTGTTGTCATTCAGCTGGTTCATGCCGGAGGTCAGAGCACCACCGCCGAGGCGGGCAGAGTGCCACTTGCCCCATCAAGCCTGGAGGCGGAGCAATTTCCTGAGATACCCGAAGAGCTCACCCTTTCGGAGATAGAGAGAATTATAAAGGCCTTTGGAAAAGCGGCCCGCAGGGCCGTGCGTCTGGGTTTTGATGGGGTTCAGTTACATGGCGCACATGGCTACCTCATTAATCAGTTTCTCTCTCCTCATACAAATCGCCGCAAGGACAGATACGGCGGTGATATAAGCAGCCGCGCCTGTTTTTGCCTGGAGGTCTACGAAGAGGTTCGCCGTGTTGTTGGCAAAGACTACCCTGTTATGATTAAACTCACGGGCTCGGATAACATGGAGAATGGTTTTACCCTTGAAGACGCTCTTTATGTTGCCCACCGGCTCTCGGATATGGGTATAGACGCCATTGAGGTCTCCTCGGGCACAAGGGCCTCGGGAGAGAAGAACCCTGCGCGCGAGCACATAGATTCGCCTTATAAAGAGGGGTACAACGTGGCCCTTGCAGGCAGGATAAAGGCGGTTACCGCGTGCCCCGTGGGGGCCGTAGGCGGTATCAGGTCCTACGAGGTGGCTGAGAGCGCACTTCAGCGGGGTCTTATTGATTTTGCGGCCATGTCCAGGCCTCTTATCTGGGAGCCTGATCTGGCTCTGCGATGGCAAAGAGGTGATATGGCTCCTGCAAGGTGCGTATCATGTAACGCCTGTTTTGTGCCCGGCCTGGAGGAGGGCGGCGTATACTGCGTGGTTAAAAAAAGATGGGAAGGCGGTATTTAGGTTTTTCCAACTCAGCCAACATAATGCCGCCTGAATTTTATTGCATTTCCCCCCCTCTTCATGTATCTTAATTACTACAAATAATCAGAGAATAACTCGCTTTATCCTCCAAGGGTGGCGTTTTACTGATACAATGGCGGACCTTGCAAGAGGTCCCGGCGGCTTTAATTCCCATAAGACCTGCGGCCGAGTTTGGCGGCAGAGCAACGGGAAAAAGTCTACTAATACACAATACCCCTGTACCAGGGGGTGCTTAACAAGAGGGAGGTTTTCAATGATATCACCTGAGATGGCAAAGTCCTTAAATAAGCAGCTAAATGCCGAACTATACTCCTCATACCTCTATCTTTCCATGTCTGCTTATGCGTCCTTCAAGGGGCTCAAGGGGGCGGCCAGCTGGTTTTATGTGCAGGTACGCGAAGAGCTCTTTCATGTACAGAAGATGTATGATTATATTGACAGTCAGGGCGAACAGGTAATACTTGAGGAAGTGGCGAAGCCGCCCTCGGATTTCGGCACGGTCTCTGATCTCTTCAAGGCCGTACTCGCTCATGAGCAGAAGGTTACTGGCCTTATAAATACCCTTATGAGTCAGGCCGTCAAGGAAAACGACCATGCCACGCAGACTTATCTTCAGTGGTTTGTAACAGAGCAGACTGAAGAGGAAAAGAGTTGTCAGGAGATAGTAGACAGGCTCAAATTGGCCGGTGATACGGGGCCGGGTATCTTTATGATAGATACTGAGCTTGGCGCAAGGGTATTTACCCCGCCAGCCCTCTAAGGTACAAGAAGGGGCCTGTTGTGCAGATTGTAATCATGAGATACTTATTACCGGAGAGCAGTAGAGAGAGCGCTCTCTGATACAGATGAAGGGAGAGAAAATTCATGCATGAAGAGATACTTGAATACCTTAAAAACAACAGCAATCCCGCTGACTCCGAGGATGGCATCATAGAGTGGTGGCAGGGCCTGCAGGTGCTGAAATCTTCTCTTGACGACCTTACGGAAGCCCTTGAGGAGCTTGAGGACCGCGGGGCCATTGAGAAGAATAAGATGGAAAAGGATTTTTTTATTTACCGCATCCGCGAGACCCCTTCATAGGGCGGTCTGCCGTACACTTCCTTTTTTTGCTCCTCCCTGTGTCTTTTTAACTTACTTATGAGGTGTTTTTCACCCTCCATGGTCAATGGGGGAGAGGTCTTTATTTACAGGCCTTCCCTCTATGCCCTTTATTTAAAACCTTGCCACTGCGCAGCATATCTGATAAATTATCAAAAAATATCGTTTATATAGGAGGATTTATGAAAAGAACATTCTTGGCACTGGCAATAAGTCTTATGATGATGAGCCCCATTGCGTCCTTTGCCGCTGACTCCGGTTCTGCGAAAAACGAGGCCGCCAAGTGGACTGAGGCACAGACATTGAGTTATGTCTTTGGGACCAAGATAGGTGATGTGAGCAAAGCCAATAAACTTACTATAGATAATCAACTTTTGCTTAAAGGTCTAAACGATACTATTAAGGGCGGCAAGCTGGCCCTTACTCCCCAGCAGATGAACGTTGCGATGACTGCCTTTCAGAAAAAGATAATGGTGGAACGTAAGGCCAAGCTTGATTCCAAGCGTAAGGATAATATCGCCGAAGGTGAGAAGTTCCTTGCTGCCAATAAAAAGAAAAAGGGCGTTGTGACAACAAAAAGCGGCCTGCAGTACAAGGTAATTAGGAAGGGTAAGGGCGCAAGTCCCAAGGCAACGGATAAGGTGAGGGTACAGTACCGCGGAAGGCTTATTGATGGCACTGAGTTTGACAGCTCCTATAAGCGTAATAAACCGGCGGAGTTTGGCCTTAGTCAGGTTATAAAGGGCTGGACCGAGGGGCTGCAGTTAATGAAGACCGGCGCCAAGTACGAGTTCTATATACCCGCCAACCTTGCTTATGGATCAAACGGGCCGCCCATGATAGGGCCTGAGAAGACACTTATCTTTGATGTAGAGCTGCTAAAAGTCATCAGGAACCGCTAAAGGGGCTTTTGTTTGGAAGGGGCGCGAGCTATGCTTTAGGGCCCTGATTATGTAAGGCTGTTTAAAGATCGGTAATAGGTGGCCGGGGTACGGCAGCGTTTAAGAGCGCTGCCGTACCCCGGCTTTTTTATTCAGGCGGGTGCGTGCCTATATGGGCTGCCAGAGAGGCGGCCCCTGTGGTAATGGAGGCGCTTTTGTGCGGTACCGCGGCACCTCTCTCGGCTCTTGCGGCCGGTGCCTCTCCTGCTCATAGCCCCTGTCCCCAATCGTCCTTATACGTCCCCTGTATGCCGTTAAAATATTCACGGCCTCTCAGGGCAGAAATAACCTGAAGACTTGTTTTTATTAAATTCAGGCCAACGCATTTTTTCATTGACAGTTACAGAGGTTTAATGTAATTTTAATACGTAAGTTCACAGTAGGATTTGTACAGCGAGGCCTAATACCTTTGATTGCACAAAGCCACGAGGACTTAAAAAAAAACAAGAAAGGAGGTTTTGTGTAATGGCAACTGGTAAGGTAAAATGGTTCAATGAATCAAAGGGCTTCGGTTTTATCGAACAAGAGTCAGGTGAAGATGTTTTTGTTCACTATTCCGCAATCCAGGGCGATGGTTTTAAGACCTTGAGAGAAGGTCAGACCGTAGAGTTTGAGATCGCTCAGGATGCAAAAGGCGCAAAAGCTGTAAACGTAATACCCCAGTAACTTAGTTTACAACTGTAAAAGGCCCTCATCTTTACGATGAGGGCCTTTTTTTTGTCTTATACCCCCACCACCCCTTCTGCCCCTGCCTGCTTTAACCCGTCATAGTTCTAATTATCCTTTAACCTTGCTTCTGCTATAGTGGTATTGTAAGAGAGACTAGGGTTTGCCACATTAAGTATGTTTGGAGTGGGAGCTTATAGAAGATGAAAAATATGGATGAAGTTGTTCTGCTTATAGGGTTTGGCGTAAACGTAGCCATTCTATCTATAGTAGTCTTCGGATTGGCCATAACATACCTCTCCCCTTGATAGATTTTTTCAGTTTCCCTCTTTGTGTAGCGGGAAAGTAACACCTCTTCATCACTCTCCAACCGGGGATGGGAGTCTGCAAGAGCCCATCCCCACCTCCTATGGACCGTTTTTTAACGGGCCATTTTTTTTGCCGCTCTCTTTATATTTAAGACATGGGCAGCGGCCTTTACAGACACCTTAGTCTCAGTGCCTGACGTGCTTCTGCTGTATAGAAAAATGTGTTTTTAGTATTTAGTGGTTATGGGAAGGGGAGGGAGCGTAGATGATTCATACTGCTGAGAGTAAAGAGGGGTGCTGAGGAGTCGGTAGTGTATCTGGGGGAGTGCCTATAAGCAGGTTAGGTCAGAGCACCCCGGTATGCTACGCGCCGTGGCATTTTTTATATTTACGTCCGCTGCCGCAGTGGCAGGGTTCGTTCCTGCCGGGTTTTTTATCTCCCGTGCCTGTGGTGCCGGAGGTAATGTTATTCAGCCTGCAGTACTCAAGGAGCTGCTCAACAACCCTTGAGGCTGCGGTCTCCATATCCCCTGCACCTTCGGCAAGATAGCGCTCTGCCGTGCTTTTTTCATCTCTAATGGCCTTGTCTATCTCCGGCGAGAGTGTGCCCTGTGATTTTTCGGCTACGCCGATAATAGGGCAGTACCCCTGCTCTCCCGGCCTCTGACCCGGGGAGCCCAGTGCCCCGCAATGAGGGGGACGTATATCAGGTCCTGATATTACAGTGGGGTGAATCTCACAGGTATTATTCTCAGATAGAAAAGAGCACCTGAAGGCGAACATTACGATAAGCTCCAGCCTTAAGTTCTCCCCCTCTTTTTTGATATCCCTTAGAACAAGGTTATAGCTCTCAGGCCTTGTGAATAATGGCCGCGGAGGCGCCTCACCTGTAATATATGCCTTTACTATTCTTTTTTCCCGTATTCTTATTCCCTGTACAAGCTCAGCACGGAAGGCATTTGCATGTGCAGGGCCTGGTTTTTTTATAACGCTGTAGTTGATAATGCCCCACCATGGAGCGCAGCAGGCACCGCGGCACTGATTGGTACAGATATCGGAAAAGTTTGTCTCTTCTACAGGGGGTTTGTCTATCATAAGTATATTATTATATCAGAGTCAATGTGTATGATTCCAGAATTACTCCTCTTGCCGCTCTCATGATTATTGGGCAGGGGGGCGAGGGGGGCGTGAGTGAGTGAGTGGGAAGGTCTGCGGCTGGGTCTGAGGCTACTCTGCGGCCTCTTGTATGTCTCGGCGCTTAATGGGCCCCTCTCTTAATACTACAGGGCTCTCTCCTCTTATATCCACTACTGTTGAGGCCATAGAACCTGAGGTTTTACCCCCGTCTATAATGAGGTCTATGTCTCCATTAAAGTACTCCTGCACCTGGAGCGCCTCTCTTGCCGGGGGGCTGCCGGCGGGGTTGGCGCTTGTTGATGTTAGTGGAAACCCTGCGGCCTTGAGGAGTTGATTGCAGAGGGGATAATCGGATATCCTGATGCCGATGCCTCTGGACTTGCCGGTAATAAGCTGCGGAACTCTGGCGGAGGCATGAAATATAAGCGTTAGAGGGCCCGGCCAGAAAGACTTTATCAGCTTCTCTCCGTAATACGGGACCTCCCCGCTAATCAGTGTCTTCAGGCAGCTTAACTCAGCGATGATGAGGGGAATCGCCTTACCCTCAGGTCGGTGTTTGAGCTTAATGAGCCTCTTAACGGCCTCTTGATTCCCGGGGTCTGCCGCAAGCCCGTAGAAGGTCTCCGTGGGGTATGCGATAATACCTCCGGCCTTTAAGATCAAGACAGCCTCTTGGAGACCACTGTCTGCCGGGATTATCAGAGGGGTTTTATCTGACATTTTTCATTTTAAGCGGATGGGGAGCGCCTGTTAACCTCTCTGAAGAGTCTTAATGAATGTCCTTACCGCTATCAAGTACGGCCTTTGAGAGTCTGGCTCTGTACCTTCTGAGCTTTGGCCGAATGGCCTTGTCCCCGGTGGCAAGTATCTCTACCGCAAGTATGGCGGCGTTTTTTGCCCCGGCTTTACCTATTGATACAGTGGCAACAGGCATGCCCCCGGGCATCTGAACCGTGGAGAGCAGCGCGTCAAGGCCGTTCAGAGGGCTTGCGTTAATGGGAACCCCTATTACGGGCAGGATACTGTGTGAGGTTATTACACCGGCAAGATGGGCCGCGCAGCCTGCGCCTGCGATGAGTACTTTCAGTCCTTTTTTCTCAGCCCCTTTTGCGTAAGCAGAGGTCTGCTCAGGGGTCCTGTGGGCCGAGAGTATGTTCATCTCATAGGGTATGTTAAAGGAGTCAAGCACAATACAGACCTCGCGCATTATCTCAAGGTCAGATTTACTCCCCATGATTATCCCCACAAGGGGTTTTTGTAATGCTTTTTTAGCGCACATGGACTCTCCTCTTAAAATGGTAATTTAATATGTAAATATAGAGGGGCTTCCCCTGACCGGGTGCCTTGTTGCCCCCGTCTCAACCCCCCTTAGACCCCTCTCTGCCCCATAGCCCCGGGCTGTTATCTCAAGGCTTTTCTGGCTATGTCTTTTCTGTAATAGGCCCCTTTAAAGGATATTTTATCTACGGCCTCGTATGTGCGAGTCCGTGCCTCTCTTATGTCTCGGCCAAGTCCCGTAACGCCAAGCACACGCCCCCCCGCGGTGAGCACCGTGCCCTTCTCCGCCCTTGTACCTGCGTGAAAGACCAGTACATCGCTCATCTGCCCGGCCTCTTCAAGGCCGCTGATGGGGAGGTCTTTTTTATAGGAACCGGGGTAGCCCTCTGAGGCCATAACCACGCAGAGGCTGTGTTTATCGGACCAGCGGAGTACTCTATCGCCAAGCTCTCCCTTTGCCGCATCGCAGAGTATCTCAAAAAGGTCGTCCTCAAGGCGCATGAGTATGGGCTGACACTCGGGGTCTCCGAAACGGCAGTTGAACTCAAGGACTTTTAGTACCCCATCCTCTGAGACCATGAGCCCCGCGTAAAGTACGCCCGTGTAAACTATGCCAACGTCCTTCATGGCCTTGATAAGGGGTTTTATAATACTTGAAAGGATCTTTTTTTCAAGCTGCGGAGTAATGATGGGTGCCGGGCTGTATGCCCCCATGCCTCCGGTATTGGGGCCTCTGTCTCCATCAAAAATGGCCTTGTGGTCCTGGGCAGGGGCAAGGCCAGCTACGCCATTGCCATCGGTTATGGCAAGGTACGAGGCCTCCTCGCCTTCAAGGAATTCTTCGATAATGAGTCTTTTTCCCGCCTCTCCAAAGGCCATCTCGCCCATGATAAGGGTAACGGCCTCAGTGGCCTCAGCGAGTGTCTGGCAGATGATGACGCCCTTGCCTGCGGCAAGGCCGTCGGCTTTTACCACAAGGGGCAACCGTGCCGTAGAGAGGTACTTTTTTGCCTCTTCAGCGCTACTAAAGGTCTCGTAATCCGCGGTTGGAATATTCGCCGCCCTTAGCATATCCTTGCAGAAAGCCTTGCTGCCCTCAATGGCGGCGGCCTTTTGCGTGGGGCCGAAGATAAGCAGCCCCGCGGAGCGGAAGGAGTCCACTATGCCCAGTGTAAGGGGCAGCTCCGGCCCAACTACTGTAAGATCTATGGAGTTATCAATGGCAAATCGCTTTAACCCCTCAATATCAACAGGGGAGATGTCTACGTTCTTGCCGTAACGGAGAGTGCCCGCGTTACCGGGGGCCGTGAAAATCTCCGTAACATGGGGGCTCTCCGAGAGCTTCCATGCAAGTGCGTCTTCTCTGCCTCCGCCGCCTATTATAAGTGTCTTCAATAAGGTCTCTCTCTTTATGTATTAGTGCCTGAAGTGTCTCATCCTTGTAAAGACCATGGTCATGCCGTGCTCATTGGCGGCCTTTATGACCTCATCGTCACGTATGGAGCCCCCTGGCTGGATAATGGCCTTTATGCCGTTCTCGGCGGCAAGGTCCACGTTGTCTCTAAAAGGAAAGAAGGCGTCTGAGGCAAAGGCGCAGCCCTTTACGCCAAGCTCTGCGTCTGCGGCCTTCATAAGGGCTATGCGTGTGGAGTCAATACGGGACATCTGTCCCGCGCCTACGCCAAGGGTCATGGAGTCAGCGGCAAGCACGATGGCGTTGCTCTTTACGTGTCTGCAAATCTTCCAGGCAAAGAGCATATCCACAAGCTCTTTTTCCGTGGGCTCACGATCTGTCACAGTTGTTATGTCTACGGCCTGGCCCCTGTCAGGGGTCTGAATAAGCACACCGCCGGAGACAAGTTTTATCTCCAGAGCTCTCGCATTGTTCTCGCCTGCAGGTGCCCCTGTTGTGAGAAGGCGGATATTTTTTTTCTTTGTAAGTATCTCAAGGGCTTCTGCCGTAAAGGACGGGGCTATAACGGCCTCCACGAATATCTCCGAGATCTTTGTTGCAACGTCAGGGGTTACCTCACGGTTAAAACCCACTACGCCGCCAAAGGCCGATGTGCTGTCCGTGGAGTATGCCTTCTCATAGGCGCAGAGCAGGCCTTTGTCAGAGACCGCCGCTCCGCATGGGTTGCTGTGTTTTATAATAATGGCGGCAGGGGAGGTGAACTCCGCGGCGATAGAGATAGCGGCGTCAAGGTCCGCGATATTGTTATATGATAGCTCCTTGCCGTGAAGCTTTTTTGCATCGGCAAGAGGGCCGCCGCCGGGGTTTCTGTAAAAGGCGGCCTTCTGATGAGGGTTCTCGCCGTAACGTAACCCTGAAATCTTCTCGTACTGCACGGTATAGGTCTCGGGAAAGTCCGAGTTGTCTTCTTCAGCCTTTTCGTCACCTGTATGAATGGTGCCGAGATAATTTGATATGGCCGCATCGTAGCGGGCCGTGAGCTGATACACTTTTTTAGCGAGAGTAAAGCGCGTCTTGTTGCTTATGGAGCCTTTTCCTGCCTTCAGTTCTTCAAGTATAGAGGCGTAGTCCCCCGGCTCCACCACTACGGTGACATCTTTATAATTCTTGGCGGCGGCGCGTATCATGGTAGGACCGCCGATATCTATATTCTCAATGGCTTCTTCAAGCGTGGCGCCGTGGTTTATGGTCTTTTCAAAGGCGTAGAGGTTTACCACAACCATGTCTATGGGCGGTATCTCGTACTCCTCTGTCTCTTTGGCGTGCTGAGGGTTATCCCTTATGGCCAATATGCCGCCGTGAATCTTGGGGTGAAGGGTCTTTAACCTGCCGTCAAGCATCTCGGGAAAGTTTGTATATGAGCCTATGGGGATGACCTTTATGCCTGAGTCTATTAAGAGTTTAGCCGTGCCGCCTGTGGATATTATCTCCACACCAAGCTCTGAGAGACCACGGGCGAACTCCACTACCCCTGTCTTATCGGTAACGCTTATTATCGCCCTATTTACGCTCTTCATAACCAGCTCCTTGATATTTTTTTAGAGTCAGCACGGACGCTCCAATGTCCGGGTTATCTCTTATCTGCTTGCTGCAAAATTATATCGTTGAATTATACGATGGCGCTGCAGGCTTATGACCCTGCCCGTTGCTTCTCTTGTTTTTAACCGCCCTGCTCCCCCGCCCCTCCCCCCCTGCATATAAAAGCTCAGCAGGTCTTTCGGACCACCATGCTCTTTAGTTTCATGTAATTTGAGAGACCGTATAGTAACATATTTATTCGTGAAAACAGAGCTAAAGAATGATTTTTTTTACTCACTATCTAAGGCGGGAAAATCCATATGTCTTATAAACTCCCGCTCAAAGACCTTGCTCCCTGAGAGAGGCTGATACGTGATGTTCTCTGCCAGCCACTCTGCCTCTGCCCTCTTATCGTCTTTTAAGGCCATGGCCGCGCCCTGTAAAGCGGCGTCTCCTGCAAATGCGACAATATCGCTCCAGAGCCTATCCATGAGCCCAACGTCAAAGAGCCCCCGCATGGTGAGGTTACTGCCAAAGGCCCCTGCTATATGAACCTTGGCGATATCCTCTGTGCTGAGCCCGGCTTTTTCTATTAGAGTGGTAATACCTGCCCTGATGGCCGCCTTGGCAACCTGCAGGGCACGGATGTCCGCCTGTGTAATGGAGATGGTCTTTGCGGCAGTGCGGCTTAATATGAATTGATTGCCCCCTGTATTGGCCTTGATTCTTCCCGAGAGGCTTGAACTTACCTCATGGGCCTCCAGTATCCTGCCCGTACTATCAATGATACCTGCCTTAAGGAGTGTGGAGACGGCATCAAGCAGACCTGAGCCGCAGATGCCGCGGGGCATTACATTGCCTATTATATCAAGGCTGATGGTATTGTCCCGCAGGCTTAGACCTCGAATGGCGCCATCACAGGCAGTCATGCCGCAGCTTATACCGGCGGCCTCAAAGGCAGGGCCCGCAGCCGCTGAGGTGGAGTAAAGCCTGCCGCCGGCCTTAAGTATTACCTCGCTGTTTGTGCCTACATCTATGAGCAGGGTATTTTCTTTCTCTTCAATCATACCAAGCGCCAGGGCCGCGGCCACGGCGTCTCCGCCTACAAAACCGCCTACCATGGGAAAGAGGTACAGCTCGCACTCGCCTGCCGTATCAAGGCCAGCCTCAGCCGCTCTCATGGTGCGCCCTTCTTTGAATACGGGTTTGTATGGCACCTTTGCCATGGACAGAGGGGATACCCCCAAAAAAAGATGCTCCATGATGCTGTTACCCGCTACTGTTACGGTCTTTACAGGCGTGTCTGCGGCAAGTTTACGTACAAGAGAGGCGCAGGCCGCGGTGAGACTCTCACTTAATTCATGCAGCAGGGTCTTATTTTTTTCTATGGCGTTTACGCGCTCCAGTACATCGAGGCCAAGGGGGATCTGCGGGTTGGCCATGGAGATACCTCGCAGAGCTTCGCCTGAGTCCATGTTAACGAGCATGGCCGCAAGGGTGGTGGTGCCGATATCAATGGCTATACCAAGGGTTTTATTACCTGTCTCTGAGTTGTCCATGCGCTTAACTCTTCCTTTGTTGGCTGCGCTGTGTATAAAAAAGAGAAAAAAACTCTCTCCTCAAGGTCTGTCGCACCCTCTTCTTTTTTTCTCAGTTGTCATGGACTGACTTAATTGAATGAGAGTTTTGGCACACTCGTTAAGAGCAGCTTAATATCATCGTCCTGGAACTGAAGTCCCATGCCCACAAATGATGAGCCAAGCCCGATCTTGCTTAAGAAATCATCGGCCCCGCCTGTAACATAAAAATACTTGTTAAGAAAGAACGTGGCCCCTACCTTGAGATGTGGGTTGCCTGTCTGGTTGAAGTTAAATGCCTCGAAGCTGAGCTTCAGGGACTTTTTAAATAAGTTCAGATCTATTCCCACGCCTGCCTCGGACTCAATCAGACCGCCTCGTAGAACAAGGGGGCCAAAAGCCCTTGCCAGCTCAGCGCTGAATAAGAGCTTGTCTTCTATAATCGTCTCTTTATCCGTTGTTCTGGTAAGCCCGGTGAGGGTCGTAAGTCTTCTCTCGGATATCTTGCCCCGCGGATCGTCTATTACCTCGAATAAATAGTAGTGATTGGCCCGGGGTTGAATCTTAACAGAGAAGAAACTCTTTATATCAGACTCGTCAATCAGGTACTCGGCCCTGTAGCTGAGATAGATATGGGTATCATCGGCCCGCTTCAGGTAGCCGCTTATGCCTGAGATGGTCCTGGTAAGATCCTCGCCCATTTTTTTGTCGTTCACAAGCCTGCCTATGGGGCCCTCGCCGCTGTCTATCTTTTTAGCGATGCTGCCAAGTGACTTCATGCCCGTTCCGGCGTTTTTCATAACACTGTTGATGCGTTCCATTGCCTCGTTGAGTTTTTCAGAGGCCGTGCGCAGGTTCTCCACGCTTTGTTTTATATTT
>JAJRZX010000070.1 GCA_024275045.1 Deltaproteobacteria bacterium | reverse complement strand
ATGATTGAATACAGGTCCCTCATTTTATCGTTGCCTCAATTTTTTCAAGGGCCTCTTTTGTGAGAAGAAGTCCTTTGTATTTAAGCACATCAAAGACATTAATACCTGCCGCCCTTATTACCTTGAAGTCTTTCAGATTTCTTACGGCAAGCTCAAGATTTTTATTGGCATCAGCAGTAACAATAAGGGCCGAGTCCAGCTTAAGGGCCTTTAGTACTGCAAGCGCTTTTTTTGTCTTGGCCTCCTCAAGGTCAAAAGAATCAAGTACAGACATGGTGCCGTCCTTTACCCTGAGACGCAGGGCGGATTTCAGTGCCTCGCGGCGCACCTTCTTGGGCACGCTATAGGAATAATCTCTGGGGTGCGGTCCAAAAACAGTACCACCGTGTCTCCATATGGGTGAGCGCGTGCTTCCGGACCTTGCGCGTCCCGTACCTTTCTGCTTCCATGGTTTTATGCCGCCGCCGCTAACCTGACCTCTTGTCTTTGTAGAGGCGTTACCGCGTCTTCTGTTGGCAAGCTGCATCTTTACTACCTCGTAGAAAAGGTGCTCTTTAACCTCGCCGCCAAAAACAGCATCATCAATGCTTACTCCGGAGACCCTGGAGCCTTCTTTATTTAATACGTCTATATCCATCAGGCATCCCCTTTAGGCGCTGAGGTTTTCTTGCGCGCCACCTGTATCCTTACAAGACCGTTAACCGCACCGGGCACCGCGCCTTTAATAAGGACGAGCCCCTGGGCCGGTCTGATATCTACTATCTTGAGGTTCTGCGTGGTCCTGTTCCTGCTGCCCATGTGTCCGGCCATCTTCAGACCTTTCATAACCCTTGAGGGCCATGCGCTCTGACCGATGGAACCCGGTGCGCGTCCGTGCATGGAGCCGTGAGAGCCGGGACCGCCGTGGAATCCCCACCTTTTCATGCCGCCGGCAAAGCCCTTGCCCTTTGTCTTACCGGTAACATCGACAAAGTCGCCTGTCTTGAAGAGATCATCGCACTTCACGACAGTGCCGGGCTTGTACTCATCAGTATCAAGGCATTTAAACTCGCCAAGTACGGCCAGTATAGGCGTCTTTGCGTTGGCAAATACTTTTTTCATTGCCGCGCTGGTGTTTTTTTCTTTCTTATCGCCAATCCCAAGCTGAACAGCCTCGTACCCGTCTCTGCGTGTGTATTTACGTGATACCACGTAACATGGGCCGGTCTTAATTACCGTTACCGGTATCTCGGCACCATCCTCGGCGAAAACCTGAGTCATACCTATTTTTTTTCCGAATATTCCTTCTATCATAATCCGTCTGCCTAAGTCCTTGATTTAATCAAGTTTAATCTCAACATCAACGCCGGCCGGAAGGGCCAGTTTTATCAGGGCGTCCACGGTGTTCTGCGTGGGGTCCATGATATCCATAAGCCTCTTATGCGTCCTAATCTCAAACTGCTCTCTGCTTTTTTTGTCCACATGAGGTGAACGCAGCACACAGAATTTATTAATCCTTGTTGGCAACGGTATGGGACCCTTGATAACAGCGCCGGATCTCTTGGCCGTATCAAGAATTTCCTTTACAGACCTGTCAAGTAGCCTTGAGTCAAAGGCTTTTAACCTTATTCTTATCCTTTGATTTTCCAAACCTTAAACCCTGTCCCTTTTTTCTTAACTGTGACTGCTTATATATAAACCAGTTACACCGTAAATAATGATTTTCAATTGATTCTTAACAAAATCCCATTACTTCTAAAACTCCCCTTTGCCCCGTCTCGCCCCTTTATCACAACTCCCCCCAAACTCCCCTTCGCCCCGTCTCGCCCACGGGCCACGGTATTTACTCGATTATCTCTGTTACTACGCCGGCGCCTACGGTACGGCCGCCCTCGCGAATGGCAAAACGAAGTCCGTCTTCCATGGCAATAGGTACGATAAGGGCTATCTCGAAGTTTACGTT
>JAJRZX010000069.1 GCA_024275045.1 Deltaproteobacteria bacterium | reverse complement strand
CTCAAGGAGGCCTCAATGAAAAGATTCTTTAGATTCCTGCCCCTTATACTCATTTGCCTCTCCCTCGTGGCATGCGCCGGCAAGACCACCGTAAAAGAAGACTCTTCTACAGCCATGGACAATCAGGGAGACACAATGGTGCCTGATGACGAGAAGGGCGTAGGCGATTCCGGCATAGAGGAGTCCAATATGCCGGGAGATAAGTTCCGTGAGGCATTTGTCTCAGCCGAAGACAGAGAGGCGGCAACACGTGCTGCCTTGAAAGCAGGTCTTAAGGTGGTGCATTTTGATTTTGATAAATACACCATACGGGACAGCGACATTGCCATACTGCAGGCCGATGCCCGGTGGCTCAAAGACCACCCCGATATATATGTACGCATAGAGGGACACGCCGATGAGCGCGGAGAGAGCGAGTACAACATGGCCCTTGGCGAAAAAAGAGCCATGAGCGTAAAACGCTACTTTGAGTCCCTGGGCGTATCAGGCAAGAAGCTCTCCATCATCAGCTACGGCGAAGAGGCCCCCGTTGATGAGGGTCACAACGAAGAGGCCTGGGCAAAGAACAGAAGGGTTGAGTTTGAGAAACTCAGATAAGGCAGTAAAACGCCTTGGAAGGTACTGTATATGAAAACTCTCAGAGAGGTACGCGGCCTCATCAGGTGGCGCGGTCTTATGGCGCTGCCCATCCTTGCCATTCTTATCTACGGATGCGGGCCGGGTTTTCCCATTATAACCGAAGAGCAGCAGGACTTCATGGACAAGGCCGACAGGGCCGCCAAGGACACTGTGCTGCTGGATAAACGCCTTACTGCTCTTGAGAGCCGCGGCGCCGATAAAAAGGGCCTTGAGGAGATGAAGCTCCGCCTGGCCGAGACCACAAAGGCGGTTGAGGACCTCAACAGAGAATTCTCCTTTGCCCGCGGCAGCATGGAAGAGGCCGGTAACGCACAGGCCCAGGCCAGCAGTGAGATAGCCGCCCTTGATGAGAGCATGCGCGGCATAAATGAACGAATTCGCTCCCTTGAGGCCGCAAAAGCAAGCAGCGCCGCAGAGGTGGCAAAATTAAAAGAGGCGCTTAATGCCTCGGCCAAAAAGTTAACGCTCCTTGAGAATCAGGTGGCCGTTATACAGAGCAGCATTATGAGCCCCTCCGATAGTACGGGCGGAACCGTCGCTGCTACTGCGCCCGCCGCTGCTTCTACAGGTAAAAAGGCCGTAAAACCCGGGGTAAAGACCACGGGAGCTGCAAAGAAAGAGCAGAAAAAAGACGACCCCGAGGCCCTTTACTTTAAAGGTTTTCAGCTTACAAAAGACGGAGAGTTTGATAAGGCCAGAGCAGTATTCAAGTCTTTCCTCAGACGTTATCCTCGGAGCCGCCTCGCTGACCACGCCAGGTACTGGCTCGGTGAGATATACTACTCCAGCGGCAACTGGGAAAGAGCCATACTTGAGTTTGACAGGGTTATAAAAGAATACCCCGGAGGAGACAAGGTACCGGCCGCCATCTTAAAAGAGGGCTTTTCCTTTGACAGGCTTGGCTCCAAAAAAGAGGCCCGCCTTCTCCTTGAGAGGCTTATAAAGAAATACCCTGATTCCCCGGAGGCAAAGATGGCAAAAAAACGCCTTCTTACGATGAAAGAATAAGCAGAGAACAAGTATCCGCAGAAAGACATTGCATGGCCCCCTCCAAGGTATTAAGGCGGGGGTTTTGTTTTCTTCCCCCTTAAGCGCAGGGGGGAGCGAGAGCGCCTAAACCAATTATGAGGTAGAGAGGGCAGATAATAATTTAAAAAATTACACTCCTTAATAAAAGACATACCCCCTGCCGCTGCCTTTTAATGTATAATATAAGTTACAGGCAGAGTTTTATTTATGAACAATACCATATCGCTTAAGAGATGCTCGGGCTACGGCCATGAAGAGGTTTACGAGAAAGTCG
>JAJRZX010000068.1 GCA_024275045.1 Deltaproteobacteria bacterium | reverse complement strand
TCTAAACCGTTTTTATAAATTAAGTGTAAGTAACCAAACCCCTGCGCACGTTAAAAATTTTATTACGGTCACTTGAGACCGGCGCTCTCATGAAAAGGTTTTTTACGGCTACTTGATACCTGCGCCCTCGTGAAAAATGTTTTTATGGCTGCCCCCTGGTTTTACGTCCTCATAAAAAATATTTTCACTATTATCTTGGAACTGACGCCATCAAGAAAAAAATTTTGACGGCTACTTGAGACTTACGCCCTACATAAAATGTTTTTACGGTTACCTGATACCTGCACCCTGGTAAAAAATGTTTTTTACGGTTGCCTTACGCCCCCGCCCCAGCCCCGTGATTATAAGAATCAGGCATCCATGATGGTAGCCATGAAACCCGCAGTGGCAGCCGTATTATCATCAACAGAGACTACGCCCTTACAGGACCAGACCGGGCCGCGTATCTTGTTCACAGAGACATCTATGGTAAGGGTGTCTCCGGGCATGACGGGACGGCGAAACCTCGCCTTGTCTATACCCATAAAATAAATAACCTTGTCCTTTGAACCGGCGGTCTTCAGCGCAAGCACGCCTGCTACCTGTGCCATGGACTCTATAAGCAGGACACCAGGCATAATGGGATGGCCGGGAAAATGACCCTGAAAAAAAGGCTCGTTTATAGTAACGTTCTTAATACCTCTGGCGCTTACCCCGAGCTCAAGCTCCACTATCTTATCAACAAGGAGAAAGGGGTATCTATGGGGAAGTATCTCAAGTATCTCCTGTATGTCTATCATTTCTCCTCCTTTAAAGGGTCCTGGGCACAGGGGTTTTTATTATTGTTTTTTTCAAGCTCGTGAAGGCTTTTTTCCAGAACCTCCAGCCTCTTTTTCAGCTCCGGCAATCTGGAGTAAAGGGCCTGCGCCCTCAGCCACTTGCCGTGCGGCATCACCGGTATCCCCGAGTATACGGCACCGCCGGGCAGGTCACGGGATATACCGGATTTCGCACCTATACTTGTATGAGGACCTATCTTAATATGGCTGCCCACGCCCACCTGTCCGCCAAACTGAGAGCTCTCGCCAATGCTCGTAGAGCCTGCTATGCCCGTCTGCGCGGCAAGCACCACGTCCTCGCCGATGGTTACGTTATGGGCCACCTGCACAAGGTTGTCCAGCTTGGTGCCACGCTTAATCACGGTCTCCCCAAGGGTAGCCCTGTCTATGGTAACCGAGGCCCCTATCTCAACATCATCACCAAGCACCACTCTGCCGACCTGGGGTATCTTAACGTACCTCTCGCCGTCTTTAACAAAACCAAAGCCGTCGCTGCCGATAACCGCGTTGCAGTGAATTATAACCCTTTTACCGATTATACACTCTTCTCTCACAACAACACCGGCATAAAGGGTGGAGTCAGCGCCTATGCGCGCGTTTTTGCCGATAACCACAGAGGCATGCAGGGTTACACCGTCATCTATAACCGCGCCATCCTCCACATATACAAAAGGCCCGATGTAGACCCCTTTGCCAAGTACAGCGCCATCGCTTATCTCGGCACGGGCATGAATGCCCGCAGAGGGTTTTACGGCCGGCCTGAAGAGCGTAAGAATCTTTGCAAAGGCCAGATAAGGGTTATCAACAATGACAAGTGCAGGTGCCGCCGTGTCTATGGACCGGGCATCCAAGACCTTAACCGCGGACTCAGGTACTATAACCGCCGAGGCCGCTGTACTGCCAATGGCCTTTAAAAAACCTGTGCCGGCGCAAAAGGCGATATCCCCCTCTGCCGCCTCCTCCAGAGAGGCCGCGTCCCTGATAAGCAGAGTACCGTCCCCGTGGAGACGGCCTCCCGTAAGGGCTATTATCTCACTGAGACTCTTTTGCATAAGACGTAAGATCCCTTTTATGCCGCCATATCACCGGCTCATGCCAAAGTGCATGCTCTTCTCTCCAAGACCCTGTGTCTACCCCTTAGTTCGAGGCCTTTCTGGTCCTTATATTGAAGAGTTTTATCACATCATCAGTAATGTCGGCATCAGCCGGGGCGTAAAGAATACCGCCTCCGGATTTCTCAAATATATAGGTATAACCCTTTTTCTTGCCCAACTCCGTTACCACACTGCGGAGCTCTTTTATTATCTCCGCCTCTTTCT
This sequence comes from Deltaproteobacteria bacterium, assembly GCA_024275045.1. GTDB lineage: Bacteria > Desulfobacterota > GWC2-55-46 > GWC2-55-46 > JADFVP01 > JAJRZX01. Next base: position 204 of record JAJRZX010000068.1, on the reverse strand, counting down.
CTACTTTTTTCTTGTTCAGGTTATCATTATACTGAACAAATTTTTTCTGAAAGGCTTTTGCCCTGGCATTAAAAGCCTTTTGCTTGGAGAGAAGGGTGTTTTTCTTCCATACAGTCTTTTTTTTGTCTATCTCATCCTTGAGCTTTTTTATTGACGCCTGCTCTGCGTTAAGCTCTTTTTCAAGCTTGGCCGCCTCAACCTTGA
>JAJRZX010000067.1 GCA_024275045.1 Deltaproteobacteria bacterium | reverse complement strand
CTGTGGCGTATCTTCTGCTCTACCTGCAGGACCTCTATCTCGCTCTCCATGATGCTGTATAGACGCTCGAGCCTCATGGTGGGGTTCTGCAGATCAAGTAGGGCCTGCTTTTCTTCAAGCTTTACCGTAAGGTGAGAAGCAATGGTATCCGCAAGACGGCCCGGGTCTTCTATGGAGGTAACGCTTACTATCATCTCCGGGGGAATCTTCTTATTGAACTTCACATAAGTCTCGAAGCTCTTGATGACAGACCTCATCACGGCTTCGCTCTCCACGGTATCGTCCACAAGGTCCGCCATCTCCTCGGCCTCTACCATGAAGCACTCGTCTTCCGTGATATATTCTTTTATCCGTGCCCTGCGTTTGCCCTCTACAAGCACCTTTACGGTGCCGTCAGGGAGGCGCAGAAGCTGCAGAATGGTGCCGAGCGTGCCCACCTCGAAGATATCTTCTTTTCCCGGATTCTCAATGCGGGCCTTTTTCTGCGCGGAGAGGAGTATGGATTTATCCTCGCCCATGGCGCGCTCAAGTGCCTTTATGGATTTATCCCTCCCAACAAACAAGGGGAGAACCATATAGGGAAATACAATTATATCCCTTAGCGGGATTAACGGGACACATACGGGATTTTTATTCAAGTCATCATCCTTATCATTCTTAAAGTATAATATTCCCATGAGTAATCAGGGCTCCTATACTGTTGTGCAGGTTAGAGCGGGTACGGTCAGGCCGTCTCCGCCTCATTACCATATACTATAATTGGTTTACCTTTTTCAAGTATTACATCCTCATTAAGGATGCACTCCTTGATATTAGTCTCTGAAGGAAGCTCGTACATTGTATCGAGCATTACGTGTTCAAGTATGGCGCGAAGCCCGCGGGCACCGGCCTTTCGCCTCATGGATTCTCTGGCTATGGCGCCAAGGGCACCGTCAGTAAACTTCAGGAGCACGTTCTCAAGCTCAAAGAGTTTCTGATACTGCTTGATAATGGCGTTACGCGGCTCCGTGAGAATCCTTACAAGGTCTTTCTCGTCCAGCTCCGAGAGAGTGGCTATTACAGGGAGCCTGCCCATAAACTCGGGGATAAGCCCGTAGTGAAGAAAATCCCCGGGCTCCACGTTATCAACAGGGACTTTTTTCTTGGACTTTGAGCCTCGCTTTGCAGTTGCGGTCTGAAAACCTACGGTGCGTTTTCCAACCCGCTGGGCGATTATATCATCAAGGCCGTTAAAGGCACCGCCGCAGATAAAGAGTATATTGGAGGTATCTACCTGCAGGAACTCCTGCTGCGGGTGCTTTCTTCCGCCCTTTGGCGGCACGTTGGCAACAGTACCCTCGATTATCTTCAGAAGCGCCTGCTGCACACCCTCGCCGGATACGTCACGCGTAATGGAAGGGCTGTCGCTTTTACGCGATATCTTATCTATCTCGTCAATATATACGATGCCCCTCTTACAGCGGTCTATATCGTAATCAGCGTTCTGCAGGAGGCTGAGTATGATGTTCTCAACATCCTCGCCCACGTAACCCGCCTCTGTAAGGGTAGTCGCGTCTGCTATTGTAAAGGGGACGTTGAGGATTCTGGCAAGGGTCTTTGCCAGCAGAGTCTTACCCGAACCCGTTGGACCAACAAGGAGGATATTACTCTTTTCTATCTCAACGTTTCCAAGAGAGACCTTGGACTCTATCCTCTTGTAGTGGTTATGCACGGCAACGGCAAGAACTTTCTTGGCGCCTTCCTGGCCCACTACAAACTCGTCAAGTATGCTCTTTATCTCTTTTGGTTTGGGTATCTTCTGGTCGTGGTTCTTGTACTCGTCCTTCTCGTATTCCTCGGCGATGATATCATTGCATAACTCTATACACTCATCGCAGATATAAACCATGGGTCCGGCAACGAGTTTTCTCACCTCGTCCTGGCTCTTTTTACAAAAAGAACATGTAAGATATCCGCTATCATGTTTATTAGATGTCATGGCGCTATCCTATGATTCAGTGGTAAATGATTCGGCTCTACGCCTTATCATTAAGAGCCGTCTTATACGCTTTTTAATTTCTCTTCTCTATTACTTTATCTATTATACCATATTCTTTTGCTTCCTGCCCACTCATATAAAAATCCCTCTCCGTATCCTTATGTATCTTCTCGGTAGTCTGACCGGTATGCTTTACAAGAATCTCAGTAAGTTTATGCCTTATCCTCACTATTTCCTTGGCCTGAATATCTATATCCGTGGCCTGTCCCTGCGCGCCGCCAAGGGGCTGATGGATAAGGATGCGTGAGTTGGGAAGAGCAAAACGCTTTCCCGGTGCGCCTCCGGCAAGGAGAAGCGCGCCCATGCTCGCGGCCTGGCCCATGCACATGGTGGAGACAGCGGGCTTAACGTACTGCATGGTATCGTAAATGGCAAGCCCGGCGCTTACCACACCGCCGGGGGAGTTTACGTAGATATGAATATCCTTTTCCGGGTCCTCGGACTCAAGAAAAAGCAGCTGCGCGACAATGAGGTTGGCCACATTATCATCAACGGCGCTTCCAAGAAAGATTATTCGGTCTTTGAGCAGCCGCGAAAATATGTCAAAGGCTCTCTCACCGCGGCCTGTCTGTTCAACTACGATAGGAACAAGCATCTATTCTCCCTCTGTTTAAGCCGGTTTTTTTATACTGCCGCCTGTAGTAAGGACCTCAGTTCTTCTTTGCCGAGGCTATTATAAGGTCAAAGACCTTCTCGTGTTTAAGACCGTCCTTTATCATCTCCAGGTTCCCCTCTCTCTGTATCCTTGTCATAAGGGAATCCACGGGAAGGTTCCTCTCGGCGGCAAGCTCCTTTATGGAGGCCTCCACCTCTTCGTTGCTTATCTCCATCTTCTCTTTAAGAGCAATGGCATCAAGTATCATGTCTTCTCTCGCTCTTCTCACCGAGAGGGGACGATATTTATCGCGGAGAGCCTCGGGGCTGAGCCCCTTGTCAGTGGGGTGCACCATACCGGCGCGCATATTATCCACTACGCTCTTGAATATAATGTCCAGGTACTTCTCTGCCAGCAGATCCGGTACATCAAGGTCACGGCCCTCTATGAGTTTATCGAGAATAATGGTCTTCAGGCGGTCCTTCTCCTGCTTTTCCTTGGACTTCTTTATCTCTTCTCTAACCCTGGCCTTAAGCCCGGCCAGGTCTTCGCATTTCAGTCCGCGGGCAAACTCATCATCTATTACCGGAGCGGTCTTTTCTTTTACGGCCTGTACCTCTACGTGAAAGACAACATCCTTGCCGGCAAGTTTTTTCTCACTGTAGTTTTCGGGAAAAGTAAGCTCCACGTCTTTCTTATCACCTTTTTTAAGCCCCTTCAGCGCCTCATCAAGGCCCGGCATGGGAGAGGTCTCGCCTATTAGAACAGGGTAGCTGTTGCCTTTAAGCCCTTTTACCGCTTTACCTTTTTCGTAGCCGTAAAGTCAATGATGACCATGTCCTTGTCTTCGGCATTTTTTTCAACTTCCTTAAATCTAACATTCGTCTCCCTGATACCGTCTATGCCCTTGTCCACCTCCAGGTCCGTAACACTTATCTCCTGCGGCTCGCCAAGGTCCAGCCCTGTATACTCACCTACCTCAACCCTGGGAGTAACCTCAAAGTTTAGTGAATAGACAAAGGGCCTTCCCTGTTCGGGATTAAGGGTCTCAATATCCACCTCAGGACCTCCAAGGGGCGTCAGTGACATCTCCTCAAGGGCTCTGTGATATGTAGCATCAATAAGAGACGTTGCTATCTCGCCGTTAATGGCCTCGCCGAACTTGGCCTTAAGCACGCTCCTTGGCACCGTGCCTTTACGGAACCCGGAGATAGCCGCCGTGGCGCCTGCCCTCTCATAGGCAAGCTCAATGGACTCATTCACATCCTCCGGAGAGACTGTTATTTTCACTTTTTTCTTTACGGAACTGATATCCTCAAGATCCGCCGTGTACTGTACCTGCTTTTCTGTATTCTCCATGTCACCTTCCCTGATATTTTTTTTTAAGCTTTATATGGTGCGAGAGGGGGGACTCGAACCCCCATGGTTGCCCACCAGATCCTAAGTCTGGCGCGTCTGCCAATTCCGCCACTCTCGCGGCGTCTTCTCTTGTATTAAAATATAAGGCCAATGGCTTGCCGCGCCTTCTTAAGCGGCCATCGCCTGCCTGAAACCGCAGATAACTGCCTGCGCCGCAAAATCAATTCATATAATTCTCAAATATCCCCCAGAGGGTTACGAGATAGATATCAAGGTATTATATTAGTTTAGAGGTGGACTTTCAATAAAAACCTTTCTTTTAAATATACAAAAAGAGGGGGGCAATCTGCCCCCCTCTTCTCACTCTGTCAACTTCTGTAAAAACTAACTTAGAAGTTTGCTATGAGCTGGAGATATGCAAAATCCATATCTTCCGTGCTTGTGCCGGGCGCGGCTTTGTTCTCGATGAACTTGCCTGTGAAGAAGCGTGCAAGACCAAGCTGAGCGGAGAGCGCGCTGTTGTACTTGTAGGTAGCAACAAAGTCAAGCTCTGTACCTACGTCAGACTCGGTGTTGGTGCTGGATGCTGCGCGGATGCCGCCGGGTGCGTTGTTCCAGTTGGCAGCGCCGTACCATGCGTCTTTTTCCTCGTTAAGCTTGAAGGACCAGAAAGCGGCGTAGAGTTTGAGCTTGCTGGTTACGTTGGCCGTTACGTTAAGGGCCCAAGCGTCAACGTTCCTCCATCCCTGCTGATCCATGATGCCCATGTGGCCATGGTTGGTGGGGAAGAGGTTGAAGAATGTCTCGATATCGGTATCACCATTGGCTCCGCCGTCATCATCGCCCTGCGCTGTTACGTACTCGGCGCCGATCCTGATCTTCATGGCTGTGGGGAGTGTGTAACCGGCCTTGGCCGCGAAGGCAAAGGAACCGAGGTCATAGTTTGTGGCCTGGCCGACACCAGGGCCGACCGTGTCTACGCTGCCGCTCTGGAAGGGAAGCTCAAGGGTGTAATCAACGCCCCTGTAGGCACCCTTAAGCCTTGCGCCGTAGGTGTAAAGGTTGGAGGCTTTCTCGGGCACACCCACTGTGGCGGTGTTGCCCAGCATACCGGTCTGGCTGAAGGCCGAGGTGCCGCTGCCGTCTCTCCAGTAAAGGACGTATGCCTCAAGGGTGTTATGCGGGATGGCCTTTATCTTGGCCTCAATACCGTAGAAGTCCTGGTCGCCGTCGCCGCCGCAGGCTGCGCCTGTGCAGTTGGTGCCGAAGTTGGTTGTTGCCTCTCTTACCTTGGAAGCGAATACGTCTACGCTTACGCTTGAGTTGGTGTAGTTGGCCTTTATGGCATCAAAGGACCTGCCATTGTTGTTCCAGCCAAAGGCGCCGATGAGCCTCTGGTCGCCGTATACGAGCTCCTGACGGCCTATCTTAAGAGAGACGGGCTGACCGAATACGTTGTTTATTTTTACAAATGCCTCATGGAGGTCAAGATGGTTGCCGCCGACATCTGAAAGGGCCGGGCCGCCTCTTCCTTTAGGATCTACCATGCCCCATACAGCTGAGTCCTGCAACGTAATCTTTACGCTGGTATCATTTGTGATAGCGGCGTTGGTGGTAAGCCTTACCCTCTGCAGCACTCCGCTGGTATTGGCGGAATCTACATAGTTGGGGTTACCCCTGTACTCGCCCCTGGCTCTGTACTGCCCGTTAAAGCTAAAGGTAGTAGCCATGGCCGGTACGGCAACCGCGGCAGTTAAAGCAACTGCGAAAACTGATAATAGTAATCTCTTCATCCTGTCTTCCTCCTTGAGTTGGTATTAATGACTTCTTTGATGTTTGGTTGATGTGTTGGTTGTTTAATTAATTAAGTGCCTCCAAGTCCGGCACATAGTAGAGTTGGCCCTTAAACCTGTATAGTCCCAATATCGACGAACTCAAGGACCCTTTAATTCTGTGGACTGCCCTGAGAGGCTGTCCTCCCCTACTTCAGCGGCCTCCCCTGCTCCGGCGGCCCGCCCCTTTACTCTTACCTGCCCCGATGGCACCATATGATGAGCGGCCCAAGTTAAATAATCACAGCCACTTCATCAGATAAAACATCTTCACTTCTCAACCGGCTCTTGTCTAAGCTAACTCAATGTGAGTCTGGCGCTTAGGTTCGAAAAACACCCCTATGTTTTTAAAACTAACCCGCCTTACCTCAGTCACCGATTGACCGCTTAACATTAACTCCTTCATGCACACAGCCCTTTAGATGACATCCCTTGGGAGGTCAATTCCAAATGGCTTTTAAATTGAATGAAGGTGGTTGAACGCTAAAGTTGTCTTGTTATACACAACAAAAACAAGCCTGTCAAGCCTTTTAGTGTTTTTTTTTACTTTTTTTTGCCTCCCCCCATCACTCATAAAAACGCTCTATAGTACGCAAAAACGCGTTTTAGAGGCACCTGCTATAGCTAAACGCTATACTCGCTTTTAAAAAACACCTTAAAACAGAGCATAGGCTACCCGGCATAAAAATCTTCGCCCTTTGCCGCGGAGCCGACTTTTTTCTAAATAACACCGCCCCTGATTAGATCATGGAGGTGTATGACCCCGCTCACAACCCCGCAATCGTCACTTACAAAGAGAGCGGTAATGGACCGCTTTTCCATAATATCAAGGGCCTCCTCCAGAAGGGCCTTGCCGGAAATGGTGGCAGGGTTTGGGCTCATAACATCCTTTGCGCTTCTCTCAAGCAGACCCGTAGCGCCATCAAGGCCGCGTCTGAGGTCGCCGTCAGTTATGACTCCCACAAGGTCCTTACCCTTAAATACGCCTGTAAGCCCAAGCCTCTTTGCCGTCATCTCAACCACGGCATCGTGCATGGGAGCGTCTTCGCTTACTCGCGGGATATCACCGCCCTTGTGCATAAAGTCTTCCACACGCATAAAACGCCTGCCAAGGCTTCCCGCAGGGTGCAGCTTCGCGAAGTCCTCTACGCTGAACCCCCTGCCCTCAAGCAGGGCCACTGCAAGGGCATCACCCATGGCAAGGGTAGCCGTTGTAGAGGCCGTTGGAGAGAGCCCCAGCGGACAGGCCTCTTTATCAACACCAACGTCAAGCACGATATCAGCGTAATCAGCCAGGGCGGAGCTCATATTACCGGTCATGGCTATCATCTTAATACCCAGCCTCTTTACCACCGGGATTATCCTTATAAGCTCATCAGTCTCTCCTGAGTTGGAGACGGCTATGAGGACATCGTTTTTCATGACAACGCCAAGGTCGCCGTGTACGCCCTCTGCGGGGTGGAGAAAAAAAGCCGCCGTGCCCGTTGCCGCCAGAGTAGAGGCGATTTTCTGACAGATTATACCGCTCTTGCCCATACCGCAGACAATTACCTTGCCCTCTGCGGCAAGTATCATCTCCACGGCCTCGGCAAACCCACTGTCCAGCCTCCCCGCAAGCCCGCTTACCGCCGCGGACTCTATCTCAAAGACGCGCCTCGCGGTCTTAAGGGCCTTATTCTCCTGATTATCCTGCTCTCTCATATACGCAATTCTTTCTTTATATTGTATTACCAATGAGGCCCCGTATAATGAGACCCCTCACAGGTCATTGTTTAAAGGCCCTCTATCCGCCTCTACAGCCCCGCGGCTCATCAGTTACCGTGAAAACCCTTTACAGCACTATCTATGGCAATTATTTCCGTTAGGAGGTCCTTTACCTCAGTTAAGGCAAGGGAATTCGGCCCGTCGCACAAGGCGTGCTCAGGGTCAGGGTGTACCTCCATGAAAAACCCGTCTACACCGCAGGCAGCTGCAGCGCGCGCAAGGTACCGCGCCATCTTTCTGTCCCCTCCGGATTTACCTCCCATACCGCCAGGTGACTGCACGCTGTGAGTGGCGTCAAATATTACCGGATAACCAAAGGCGCGAAGAAGGGGCAGGGCACGGAAATCCACTACAAGGTTATTGTACCCAAAGCTTACGCCGCGCTCTGTTATCATTATCTGCTCGGCGCCTGTGGAGCGGGCCTTGTCCACTGAGTGGGTCATATCACGGGGGGACATGAACTGGCCCTTCTTTATATTAACAGGCAGCCCCGTAAGCGCGGCCTCTACTATAAGGTTAGTCTGACGGGATAGAAAGGCTGGTATCTGGATAACATCTACGACCTCTGCAACAGGACCTACCTCGGTACGGCAGTGTACGTCTGTTACTATGGGAACCTCCGGAAAGGTCCTGGAGGCCTTTTCAAGAATCTTCAGTCCATCTTTAAGCCCGGGTCCACGGTACGACTCAAGGGACGTCCTGTTGGCCTTATCATAAGAGGACTTGAAGATAAAAGGCACTTTTAAATCACCTGTTATGCGCACCAAGACCTCAAGGGTCTTAAGTGTTGTGGCCTCGTCCTCTATAACGCAGGGGCCAAGCATGAAAAAAAGCGGTCTCTCCCCGGCCTTACCTGCAAAAATGCTCTTAATGACCTCTTTCTCTGCCATGCCTTAAGACCTCGCCGTAGTCTTTTTCGTTGTTGCCTTCTTGGCCCTGCTCTTCTTGGCCGCGGATGAGGAGACTTTTTTACGGGCCCTGGCTGTTTTTTTCAATGCTTTGGCCTTCTCTGCCGCACGCTTTACAGAGAGAACGGCCTTTATGAAACCACGAAATAGCGGATGAGGTTTCAGGGGCCTGCACTTAAACTCAGGGTGGAACTGGCAGGCCACGAACCAGGGGTGCCCTTTTAGCTCCATTATCTCCACAAGGTGCCCGTCGGGAGATAGGCCGCTGAACTCCACGCCCTCGCCCTTCAGTACATCCCTGTAGGCGTTATTAAACTCATAACGGTGCCGATGCCTCTCTGATATCTCCGTGGCTCCGTAGACCCCGTATGCCTTTGTGCCTCTTTTTACATGACAGGGGTAGGCCCCAAGCCTCATGGTGCCGCCCTTTGCGCATATGCCCTTCTGCCCCTCCATAATATGCACAACCGCGTCAGCGGTCTTATCATCAAACTCCGCTGAGTTGGCCTTTTTTAACCCCGCAAGGTCACGGGCAAGCTCAATCACAGCTACTTGCATGCCAAGGCATATACCGAAAAAGGGCATACCCTTCTCACGTGCGTACCTTATGGCCAGAACCATGCCCTCAATGCCGCGCGTACCAAAACCACCGGGCACAAGCAGCCCGTCCACATCCTTCAATAGTGCTGCGGCGCCTTTTTTCTCCACATCCTCGGCGTCTATATACCTGAGCTTCACACGGCAGTTACCTGCGATGCCGCCGTGAATAAGGGCCTGATGAAGGCTCTTGTACGAGTCCTGAAGGTCTACGTATTTACCCACAATGGCAATGGTCACCTCTGCGCGAGGTTTATATATCTTCTTTACAACCTTCTCCCACTCCTCAAGCCGGGGCGCCCGTGTCCAGACATTCAGCTCTTTCAGTATAAGGTCGTCAAGCCCCTCGCGGTGAAACACAAGAGGCACCTCGTATATACAGCCCACGTCCTCGGCTGAGATGACTGCGGATTTTTCCACATTGCCGAATAGAGCTATCTTGTCCTTCAGCTCACTGGTAATGGGGCGGTCAGAACGGCAGAGCAGTATATCGGGCTGAATACCGATCTCACGAAGCTTATTTACGCTGTGCTGAGTGGGTTTTGTCTTTATCTCCCCTGCTGTTGCTATATAAGGAAGTAGCGTAAGGTGTACGTACAGGACGTTCTTTTTGCCGAGGTCGAACTTTAACTGTCTTATGGCCTCAAGAAAGGGCAGGCTCTCAATGTCGCCCACGGTGCCGCCTATCTCTATGATGGCCACATCAACGGTATCGGCAAGCACAAGAACCTTTGCCTTTATCTCGTCAGTAACATGAGGTATGACCTGCACGGTCTTTCCCAGGTAATCGCCTCTGCGCTCTTTTGTGATAATAGACTCATAGACCTGCCCGGTGGTAAAGTTGTTCTTTCTTGTAAGGCGCGCGTTGGTAAACCGCTCGTAGTGCCCAAGGTCAAGGTCTGTCTCAGCTCCGTCGTCTGTGACAAAGACCTCGCCGTGCTGAAAGGGGCTCATGGTGCCGGGGTCTACATTAATATAGGGGTCCAGTTTCTGAATGGTTATGGTAAGGCCCCGGGCCTCAAGCAGGGCCCCGATAGAGGCGCTGGCAAGGCCCTTACCAAGAGAAGATACCACGCCGCCCGTTACGAAGATGAACTTTGTCTTTATATCCTTCTTGCTCCCTCTGCTCATGAATCTCCCTCACCATCTAAGCCCCCAATGGGGTGAATTGTCCGCCCCGAGGACGGGGGTATCATTATAGTACCTTATCTGCCCAGCCGCCCCGGCAGCGGTGGGGGCATTCATTCCTTTAATATATGCCCATATTTTCATGACGCATTACATCGCGGAAAAAATCTTTCTCACAGCCTCAAGGTCCTCCGGTGTATCTACTGATACGGGGTTGTACTCTGTCTCAACTACCTCTATAACATGGCCGTGCTCAAGGGCCCGGAGCTGCTCAAGGGACTCGGAGTCCTCAAGGGGGCTGTGCCCAAGCCCTGTAAATTTAAGTATAAAGTCGCGCCTGTACACATAAAGCCCTATGTGTTTAAAAGGCAAAGTCTTTCTCTCGCTAAATGGGGCCGCGGAGTATGGTATTGGGCTTCGTGAAAAATAAAGCGCCCTTCCCCGGCTGTCTGTCACCACCTTTACTGCATGGGGGTCAAGGAACTCCTCCTCTGTGGTTATGGCTGTTTTCAGCGTGCTGATGTCTACAGCGGGCTCATCCAGGAGCGGCCGTATTGCGCTGTCCACGGCCCCGGGGGATATAAGGGGTTCGTCTCCCTGAATATTAACAATAATTTCAGCCTCCAGGTCCAGAGCCACGGCCTCGGCAATGCGGTCCGCTCCCGAGCCGTGTGCGGCGCCGGTCATAACCACCTCACCGCCAAAAGCCTTTACCACACGGAAAATCCTCTCGTCATCAGTAGCCACAGTAATGGTGTCTATGAGCTCGCAGGCTTGCGCCCTCTCATAGACCCGCTCAACAAGAGTTTTTCCGCTAATATCCGCAAGGGGTTTGCCGGGTAGCCGTGTTGATGCGTACCTCGCCGGGATAAATGCCGCCACTTTCATGATGGTTCAATATATCCCAAAGCCCTCTTTTCTGTCAACACATAGGAAGGGGTAATCTCCATTATAATGAAGGATTTCTAATTATATAATGATGAGGCTCAGGCGGGTATGTTCATTTCCATAAAAAATCTTTAAATTGAGGGTGGTTTTCAGTATAATCAAGGCCTAATCACAAAATCCACTCAAATTCACTGCCGGAGTGGTGAAACTGGTAGACGCGCGGGACTCAAAATCCCGTGGAGGCAACTCCGTGCGGGTTCGACCCCCGCCTCCGGCACCAAATTTTTGAATTATGCAAATAAAGGACGATGGACTTGCGATAGGAGCATAGGTATGACAACACCTCAAGCCTTCAGCGTGGGCAAGGATATACTTCTGGGAATTGCTGCCATTGTAACTGCAGGACTAGCTTGGAAGGGATTAAATAGGTGGAGTGCCGAACTTAAAGGAAAATCAGAGTTCGAGGTGGCCCGAAATCTCATCAGGGCGACTTACAAGCTTCGAGATGCAATACAAAGCTGTCGGAATCCGCTCATGAGTATTTATAAAGACCCAGAAGGTGGTCGAGACAACCCTGTAACTTCTTCGACAAAACAAGAACAAGAAGCGGAAGCATTGGCGTATGCTTACAACAATCGAATGCAGCCAGTATGGGATGCACTGCGGGAGTTGGACTTACATACACTCGGAGCCGAAGTATTATGGGGTAAAGAAATTCGTCTTCATACGGATAAACTCCGACACAGTGCACACAGGCTATTTATAGCCCTTCAAGACTTCATTGCTGACAAAAAGAGCGGTGGTAAAGATTCAAAACAAGACGAAGCCTACGCGAAACTAATACGCAAGACCGTGTATGATTCCTGGGATGAGGAAGATAATGAATTTTCTAAAAAAATCACCTCTGTAATTACAGAAATCGAAACGATAGTAAGGCCTCATCTGTACAATATTAACAAGAGTCATACGCGACTACGATGTGCATGGCAAATCTTGAGAGAGACCTCTCACAACCTAATCGATAAAGCTAAAAAAGTTAGGGTGAAAAAAGAGAAGGCCCCGTAGAGTGGCACCGCCCATCATTCCAAGCCTTTTCGGCAGGCAATGCTCACAAAAAAACTACCCTCATCCTACATACACGTAATTTGACAAACTTATACGAAATTGTTATACTTATTTAGAAAAGTAAGACGAATTTGTGGAGGTAAGACATGCCTACAGTAACTGTCTCGTCCAAAGGCCAGATTGTCGTGCCAAAAGAGGTGCGCGAAGCCCTTTCCATCAAAGCGGGACAAAAGGTCTTCATGAAGGTCGTAGATGACCATGCCGAGATAATACCTCTGCCCGAAAACCCTGTCGAAGGCTTTTGCGGTATCCTATCCAAGGGTTCTTCTCTTACGAAGGCCCTCCTCAGAAAACGAAAGGAGGAGATAAGGCTTGAAGAAAAAAAGACTCCTTGACTCCTTTGCCATACTTGCCTACCTGAAAAAAGAAAACAACTACCAGAAGGTGGTCAAGGTTCTTTCTTCCCATCCCGGTGGTGGCTCTGTAATCATGAACGAGATAAACGTCGGGGAATGCTACTACATAATCGCCAGAGAAAGGGGTTGTGAAGAGGCCGATTATTTTATAAATACCGTATTGACGAACCTGCCCGTAGAGGTTAGGCCAAACTCTCTAAAGCATATTATCGAAGCTTCGAGGATTAAGGCAAAATACCCGCTATCCTATGCCGATTGTTTTGCTGTCGCAACGGCCATGAGAGAGAAGGCCGTAATCCTTACAGGCGACCCTGAATTCAAGAAGGTCAAACATCTCGTGGATATTATGTGGCTTTAGCCCTATAGGGTGGGCACCACCCACCATTTCAACCCTTTTTCGGCGGGCAATGCCCGCCCTACGAGAAAGAAAAAAGCCAACAAATTTATCTTAATTCCCAAACGCCCTTCACGGGCGTTTTTTTATCTCCTGTAGAGAACTGGACAGCCAAGTTGGGTAGAAGAACTCTACGCATCTTTTTAATTGACGATGACCACCAGCCCCGAAGCCCCGGCCAATTGTTGGGTTTCGCCTGCGCTCTACCCACCCAAAATTACTTTCATAATCATTTATACAAGCTATGATGGGTTAGACACAACGAAGCCCATCCCGCAAAACCTTACAAGGGCTACCACCCTCACGGAATCTAAACCCCACAGGATGATCTCTGAAATTATCATCACCGAGTTCATATATGCCATTCTCATCCGAGACCAGGACGATACCGTTTATCTCATCCGATATAAAAAGAAAAATGTACCCCTGCCAAATAAATCGATACTGCAATGCCTCATCAAGAATATGGCGAAAGAAACTAGTACTAACATAACATTCCATGCCGATGTTAGCGCCGCTTACTTTATAAAAAAAATTAATGACCTTACAATCAAAAAAAAGGATTTTGAAAAAATTCTTAATAGACCCTCAAAAGACAACATAGACAGTGATGAGGAAAAATTTATAGACTACATAAAACAAAACCCAGATAAACTGAGCCTATCCCCATTGTCAAGACAAAAAAGAGGGTTGTATTTGGTGTAAGAGAGCCTGCGTTGATTTTGTCTCTGAGACTCCCTTTAGCTTCCGTTCCTCGAAGTAGACCTCCTGAGGAGTCCGGTAGCCGAGGGACT
>JAJRZX010000066.1 GCA_024275045.1 Deltaproteobacteria bacterium | reverse complement strand
CTAAAGGGTACACCGCGCACCAGGTGCGATGACCTTGAGGCACCGGCGTTCAGGCAGAGATGAACCACACCAAAGAGCGAACCCGTGACAGGATAGACGCCGCCGCTCGGCAGTGTTACATTCTCCCAGTAATCAAAGCACGTGCGTGCGGTCGTGGTGTTTGTGGCCGTAACACTGTAGCCCAGGGTTCCGCCTTGATTCGTCACTAAAGAGTCCGGTGTTATAACAATGGTAACAGCGGGAGGTGAAATAACCGAATCGCTAATCCCGGTGACAAAGGCATCAAAAAAACCTCCGCCAAAGGTACCCTGCATGGGACCCGTGAGGGGAAAATCTACTGAAGAAGATGTGTAACCTGCAAGATAGGCAGAGCCTGCACTGTCCACGGCAATGGAGAGGCCATAATCAAAACCCCCGCCGCCAAGGTATGTGGAGTATTCATAAGCCGAGCCCGTGGGGTTTAACTTTGCCGCATAAGCATCCCATGTCCCGCCGCTAAGAGCCTGCAGCGGGGCTGCAAGAGGAAAGTCCGCTGAGAGTGTGGAACCCGTAACATAGGCCGCACCCGTGCTCTTGTCAACGGCTATGGAGGCGCCGTCATCATCACCGCTTCCACCGAGATAAGTTGAGTAGACCAAAGCCGTGCCTGCCGGAGAGACCTTGGTGATAAAGGCGTCATTGGCACCCCCGCCATAGAGCCCCTGAATGGGAGAGGCAAGGGGAAAGTCCGTGGAAAAGGTAGAGCCCGTCACATAGGCGGCCCCTGCGTTGTCAATGGCTATGCCGTTGCCAACATCCCAGCCGCCTCCGCCAAGGTATGTGGAGTAGCCAAGGGCCGAGCCCGCGGGGTTTATCTTGGAGACAAAGGCATCAACAGTACCGCCGCTGAGAGGCTGTACAGGAGAGCTGAGCGGATAGTCCGCAGAGCTGGTCTTGCCTGTAACATAGGCGGCCCCGCTGCTGTCAAGGGCTATGGCCAGTGCCCTCTCGTTACCAACCCCTCCAAGGTACGTGGAGTAGATGATGGCAGAGCCAGAGGAGTTTACCTTGGTTACAAAGACATCCTCTAACCCTCCGCCGTGGCTGCCCTGAATAGGGCTCGGGGAGTTAAGGGGGAAATCCGCTGAAAAAGTATAACCTGTTACATAGGCCCTGCCCGTGGTATCAACGGCAATGGCAGTGCCGTAATCACCGCTGCTGCCCCCAAGGTATGTGGAGTAGATAATGGTGGATCCCGAGGGGTTAAGCTTCGTGATAAAGGCCTCAAAACCAATCTGGGTCACCTGCAGAGGGGCCGCAAGCGGAAAGTCCGCAGAGGCTGTCTCGCCGGTAATATACACCGCCCCTGAGCTGTCCACGGCTATTCCACTGGCAGTATCGCCGTTACTGCCGCCAAGATAAGTGGAGTAGACCATAGCCGCTCCTCCCGGCGATAGTTTTGTTATAAAGGCGTCACTGAAATTTATGCTATGGGTGGGCTGAACCGGGTTCATAAGGGGAAAATCCGGGGACAATGTCTTGCCCGTAATATAAACGGCGCATGAGCTGTCAAGGGCAATGCTGTTGCCCAGGTCATCACCGCTGCCGCCAAGGTACGTGGAGTAGGTAATTACGGGGTCTATTACAAGATCCTTTGTATGGTCGTAAGAGGCTACGTTAAAGCCGTAGGCAAATGCCCCGTCCTCATCCTTTAAGATCTTGTAACTACCCTCTACGGCAACTCTCTGGCCCTTAATCTCCTGATAGATTACAGGGCGTTGCTGAATAAGGCTGCCGTGCTGAAGCGTAACCTCAAGGTCGCCCGTCTCGGTAATATTCAGGGACTTTATCCCGCCGTAGGCAAAGACAACCTCTGAAAAATCCCCACCCGGCTTTACGATAATGTCATGCTCGATGTTTTTGTTATTGCCGTAGAATTTGATATCAATATTCTTATAAACGTCATTATAGGTTACCGCGCCGTAGGTTGAAATATTGCTGCGCCATTTTGACCTGTCACTGCCCCTGAAGTAGTTTACATGCCCTGACCTGGCGTGCCCGGGGCTTATCTTAAGCTCTTTTTCAGCCCCCACAAAGGATAAAGTGACCACCTCGGTAATGTGCCCGCTCCCTTTAGCTGAGTAAAGGTCTTTCAGCCCTTCTCCGGGTACGCTCTTCGTGCTCTTGGCGCCGCTCTTAATAAGCGAGAGCACCACACCGTGCTCTGTAAAAAAAGTAGCGTGCCCCGCTCTCCTCTCGTAGAACTTTACCTGACTGTCCACCTGTCCGTTATTTTCAATAAAATAAAGGGGCAGTTTTCCGTAGGTTTTTTTAAATTCCGCCTTATCTATCTCTGTAAGTATGGTTTTTTTCTGATTCTGAGTAAGGAGTGTGGAGCCCCTCTCTGCGGCAAAGCTAACAAGGGGCAGAAGCAGAAGCAGCTGCAGGGTAAGGCTGATGAAGAATCTCATGAAGCGTATCTCCCATTCTTAGAGATGACAAGAGAGTAACTTAAGGTCTTGTATGTATTAGAGCGCGATAAGCAGTGATAGAGCTCTGCATGACGTTTTATTTATAAAAAACAAGGGTTCCGGCAAAAAAATAAAATTACGCTATTTTATAAATTTTATACCACGTGTATAAATAAGAATCTATCCCCCAAAAGTAGGGTTTTTCCACGTACAAGCAGCCTCTCCCCGGTTACCCCCCCTCTCATTACCCCAAGGGGTTCTTAAGCGCCAGAAGCCTGGGCTCTGTCATCTCCACAATGGCGTACCTTACGCCCTCTCTGCCGAACCCGCTTGATTTTACCCCGCCGTATGGCATGTTGTCCGTCCTGAAAGTAGGCACGTCCCCGGCTATTACACCACCAACCTCAAGGTTGTTGTAAGCGTATAGTATGCGCTCCAGTGAATCCGTAAAGATACCTGCCTGAAGGCCAAAGGGCCCCTTATTCACCTCTTTAACGGCATCCTTGAAGTTCTCATAGGGCTCAAGGATAACCACGGGCGCAAAGAGCTCCTCAGAGCAGACTTTCATGGCAGAGGTGCTATTTGTAAGGAGAGTTGGAAGGAAAAAATTACCCTCCCGAGTCCCGCCTGTCAGGAGCTCAGCCCCCTCGGATACGGCCTCTTTTACACGCGCAGCGGTATTGGTCAGCGCCGACTCGTCTATCATTGGTGCAAGGTACGTGGATTCATCTTCGGGGTCGCCTGCCTTAAGCGCCTCAGACTCCCTGATAAGGGCATCTCTGAAAGCAGCAAAAATATCCTTATGAACGTATATTCTCTGAAGCGATATGCATACCTGCCCTGCATAGACAAAAGCCCCCGCAGCGCACCTTTTGGCCGCAAGTTCAAGAGGGGCGTCCTCACATACAATAACCCCGGCATTACCGCCAAGCTCCAGCGATACTTTTTTCGCTGAGGCCTTTTTCTTAAGCGCCCAGCCCACCGCGGGGCTGCCAGTAAAGGATATTTTTTTTATCCCTTTATTCATGGCCAGGACCTCTGCCTCATGGCCTCCCATGGGCACGATGTTCACGCCTCCCGCTGCCCAGCCCGCCTCGGTGATTATACGGCCAAGCAAAAGGGCCGTAAGAGGCGTCTTTGATGCGGGTTTTATAATAATGGAGTTGCCGCAGGCCATTGCCGGTGCCACCTTATGGGCAACAAGGTTAAGGGGAAAATTAAAGGGCGTAATACCAAGTACCGGGCCCACGGGAAAGCGTCTCACAAGTGCAAAACGTCTCTCTGCGGCTGCGGTTATATCAAGGGGCAGCACCTCACCGCCCTGCCTCGTTGCCTCCTCTGCGGCTATGGTAAAGGTAGTAATGGTCCTTGCCACCTCAATGCGGGCATCATTTATGGGTTTACCTGCCTCGGCGGATATGGTACGTGCAAGGTCCTCAGCGCGCTCTTTTATGCCTGTAACGACTTTTCTTATTAAACGGGCCTTCTCATGGGCGGGTGTAACCCTTAAGACCTTAAAGGCCTCTTCTGCTGATGAAAGGGCCTTTGCTATCTCGCCTTTACCTGCCATAAAAACAGTGCCTGCGGTAGAGCCGTCAAAGGGGTTTTTAACCTCCAGAGACTCCGCGGTCTCAACCCATTTGCCGTTAATAAGCATTTTTTGCGGAGCAGCATTCTTATCCATAAAAAAATCCTCCCTGCATATGGCAAGTTCAGCGGAGACTGTAAGGTAAAAAACCCCCGCACCAAGGCCAACCAAAAGGTGCCTTTTTTCAATTTATCTTTGCCTGTGATATAATCATCACAATCACGCATATTATATCAACGGAGGTACACTTATACCACAATTACAGGGAAATCTCACCGGCCTTAAGCCCGGCCAGCTTAAGAGGCTTAAGAATATCTACAAACGGCGCGTGCCGCGAGATGAGCTCATCACACCGGAGCTCATGAGGTACATGACCGAGCTCTCCCGTGAGACCTCGCGCCAGATAGGTCTTATTATCAATAGAGCCGGGATTATCGTATACGCCATAGTAGGCACTGAACGAGAGATACTCATACCCGCGCTAAATGATTACCCCCTTGGCAAACGTCATCTTCGCGGGCTGCGCCTTATTCATACTCACCTTAAGGACGAGGTTCTAAGCGCAGACGACCTTACTGACCTTGCGCTGCTGCGCCTTGATTACATAGCTGCCGTGGGGGTCGACTCTTCTGGGCTGCCCGCGCATATCCACTCTGCCCATCTACTGCCCTACAACCCGGCAAAAGAGCTATACCAGATAGAAAAACCCGTATTATTTCAGAACTTCAAGATTGAGATGGAGGCTTTTGTTCACGCCCTTGAGGATCAGATGGGGCGCATTGACCTTGTTGACGTTAAGGACAAACGCGAACGCGCCATACTCGTAAGCGTAGCCAAGGTATCCAGAGAGACCATGGAAGAGTCTCTCAGCGAATTGGCCGAGTTGGCCGTAACAGGTGGGCTAAATGTGCTACATACCGTCACACAGAGACCCGCGAAGCTGAACCCAAAGTACCTCATGGGCAAGGGCAAGATAAAGTCCCTTATCATTGAGGCCCTGCAGCGCCGCGCTGATGTGATAATTTTTAACGAGAACCTCACCCCCACGCAGGTACGGGAGCTTGGCGCCATAACAGAGCTCAAGGTAATAGACAGGACACAGCTAATACTGGATATCTTTGCGCGAAGGGCCCACTCAAGGGACGGCAAGGTTCAGGTAGAGCTGGCGCAGCTGAAGTACCTGCTGCCCAAACTCACAGGCAAGGGCACGGCGCTCTCTCGGCTCATGGGAGGCATTGGCGGACGAGGCCCGGGAGAGACGCGCCTTGAGATGGATAGACGAAAAGTCCAGAAAAGAATCCACCACCTTGAGCAGCAGCTGAAGACCCTCAGCCGCGGCAGGTACGCACGGAGGAAAAAAAGGGCGCAGAGCGGCATCCCCATAATCTCCATAGCGGGTTATACCAACGCCGGAAAATCCACGCTGCTAAATACCCTTACAAAGAGTACGGCCCTTGCAGAAGACAAACTCTTCGCCACCCTTGACACCATGACAAGACGGCTGAGGTTTCCACATGAGCGCGACGCCGTCATAACAGACACCGTTGGTTTTATCAGAGACCTGCCCGAGGAGCTCATGAAGGCTTTCAGGGCCACGCTGGAGGAGATGGAGGACGCGGACCTCATAATACACCTTGTTGATATATCCAGTCCTTATTTTAAGAAACGCATGGAGACGGTAGAGAGGTTATTTACGGAGATAGGCCTGGACAATATACCGAGGCTCCTTGTATTTAACAAGATAGACCTTGTGGAGAGTCAGCCCCTTGCGGCGCTGCTTAGAAGATACGGTGCCATAGGTATATCGGCCGTGGCCCCCAAGACCCTTACGGCGCTGCTCTGCGCCCTTGAGATAAGGCTCTGGCCCGGAGAAGAGTACAGTTACAATACGCCTGAAGAGCAGATAGATAGTACCTGGGGTGAGGGGTATGAGGGGGATGATTAAAGCGTGACCCGCCCCTCTTTGCGCTTAAAGAAAAGAGGTATAATAAAAAAGTCTATGAGGGCCCGCCTGAGCTGGCCTTATTTTTAATGCCAAGCAGCTTAAGGCCAACAAGTATGATATTACCTCTTGGTACAGAGCTCTGAAGAAGCTCCATAACTCCTGTCCAGATGGAGTTAAAAGAATCAGTCTCCTCACTTAACTGCGACCTTGATACCACGGACTTAAAGTCGCTGAGTGTGAACTTTACGGCAACTGTGCAGGTAAGGGCGGCCTCTGATTTCAGCCGCGACGTAAGGGCCTCGGTAAGCATATAAAGCGTCTCTTTAATAATCAAGGGATCAGAATGCCCTTTATCAAAGACAACCTCATCACAGAACCCCGCCTCATCACAAAATGGCAAAATACTCCCGGCCCCTCTTGCACGTGAGCTCTCGAAGAGGATAGCGCCTGTGGACTCACCAAAGTTTTTCGTAAGAAAGAGCAGCGGTGTCTCTGCGATATCGCCTATTGTATTAAGGCCGAGAGCTGTAAGGCGTTTTTTTACGAGCGCGGCAACATCAGGCAGGCTGTCAAGGGGTAGTTTTTTTATAAAGGCGGAGCTCTCATTGGCGGTAACTACAACAAGGCCGTCTTTTTTTGCCTCAAGACCTGCGAGTCTGGCAATTAATTTATTGGGCCCTACTCCTGCCGCGGTATGAAGCCCTGTCTCAGTGCGGATACGTCTCTGCAGCTCAAGGGTCTGTTTTTCCGCGGCCCTGTACGCATCTTCCATACCTTCAGCGCTCGCGCCTCTAAGACTTGAGCAGATAAAAGCCTCCTCAAGGCCAAGTGACTCAAGGCTCTTAAAGGACTCACGCAAAATGGCAAAAAACCTCTCTGATAAAACCTCACAGAGATCGTATCTCGCGGACTGAAGTCTTACATCGGGCAGTATCTTCAGCGCCTTGCGCACACTCATGCCCGGCCTTAAGCCCGAGGCCGCGGCCTCTGCTGAGACCGCCAGGACATCGCCCTTTTTCAGCCCTGCTCCGCCGCTTCCTATTATAAGAGCAGAGCCGCGAAGATGCGGGTTTGCGTTAAGCTCTGCCGTTAAAAAGAGCTCCTTTATGGCAATATATATAAAAACCTCTTTGCTCAACCCTCGAGATGCCTCTTTATATGGATTTGTCATTAAGTGGTGGGGGTGCAAAAACCCTTGCCCCCTTCTTGCCCCCTTACCCCCTCGCCTCTGCCCTCCCTGTACGTAAAAAAAGGCTCAGCAAGGGAGTCGCCTCTCATGGTGTACCATAATAAGGGATTAATTCAAAGGCCGGGCACAAGAAGAGGATAAAGGCAAAAAATCATAGGAGGGGATGGAGCAAGTTAACGTGAGACCCGGAGCAATGCTCAGGCACAGTACTTTTGCACGGAGCGGATTATCTCATCTGCAAAGTATGGTTTTCTGATAAACTCGTCCACCATGCCCTCTTGCACGCCTCTGAGTATTACGTCCTCGGCGTCTCTAAAGTACCCTGTAAAGAGTATTACCGTTACATTGGGCCTGATGCGGGCTATCTCACGGTAGGTCTCAAGGCCGTTCATGCCGGGCATGATTATGTCCATGAAGATAAGCTTAAAATCCTGCTTCTCCACGGCCTCCAGCGCCTCTTTGCCGTTTACCACATATTGGGCGTTAAACCCCACGTCTCTTAAGAGCTCACTCATGCCAAGACCAATGCTCTCTTCATCATCCACAATAAGTATACCGGGGCTCTGGTTTGTTTCTGTCATTAAAAAATCCTCCCTTAAGGCTTTTACGCAAAACGTTATGGTAAGGACCTGTCTTGTATTCTCAAGTGCTGCACCCGCGGACATGCTGCGCTTCACGGGCTTATGGCACATTGGTCCGCCTTATATTACATCGCTGAAAACGCCCCGGGCCTGAAATAAAAAAAGGCCACCTGTAGTAAAAAACCGGTGGTTGGTACAGAAAGCGCTAAAAGGGCAAAGTCGCGCTGCCCGCAGGTTTTGGTTGTAAAGCATGGAGAAAGCGGAGTTATTAAAAAACCACAGAGAGTTACGTGATGGGACCATGATAGCGATGTAAAGACACAGGGTCTTAAGGGTTATATTAATTCACTCTTGCATACCGGGCACTTGCAGAAGTAAACCATACTGACCGAGATATCCGGATGATAACTACACTTGGGAGAGAATCTATAATTTTAGAAGCCTTAATTCACTGCAGAGAGGGTCTTGATGGGCGCGGCGTTCCTCAGGCGGTCGGGTTTTTCACAATGCGTGTGGCAGTGCTTATCGGGGTTTCCCTTATGAATAGAGCAGCGCGCGGTAGCGCACGTTGAGATCTTTGTGCCAAGGGCGTCTTTTAAGGGCAGGGATAGAGATATAAGCATAAATAACGGCACAATGAGGCTTACGAGTATTACGCGGCCTCTCGGGCCTTTTCCCTTTCTTGAGAGCGGTTCCTCACCTACAAGGCGTTTTATTCTATCTTCCACCTCACCGGCACGGCCATGTATGGAGGCCATCTCCGGAGGCCGCGTTGCAGAGACTCCGGCAAGCTTTACCAGGGCCGCGGCAATGCTGAAAGGTTCGTGCATGGAGGCAGCTGCCTCGTCATCTGCCTTCTGCTCCTGCCTGTCCCTTATACGGCTGTAGAGATAGGCGCCAAGGGGTATGAAAAACAAGGCGTCTTTTAATATGGCAAGGAGAAAGAAGCGCAGCGGGTCTCTGTTTTTTTTGTGCGCGAGCTCATGATGCAGTACGGCGCGGAGTTCGCCTTTCCCAAGGCTCTCCATG
>JAJRZX010000065.1 GCA_024275045.1 Deltaproteobacteria bacterium | reverse complement strand
CTCCCTCAAACCCGGCGCGGGTTCTCTTGCCCGTATCGATATCAACTATCCATACATCATACATGGTGTTTGGAGCAAGGGAGTTGAGGTATACGCGAAGAAGTCTCTCCGATGGGATGTAGCCAATTGGCTCTATGGTTATGTAGCCGTATGCGGCCTGATTTTCATCAGCCTTGTTAAGGGGTATCTCGCGGTAATCGGCCATTACAAGGGCGCTATTCAGTACGAATAAGAGAGTTATGGCCGGCAGCAAGAGGGTTTTTCTGATTAACATAAAGGGTCTCCTGTTGATAATCAAGATAATACTGATATAGTTAGATTTTAAGCACGGTAAACCCGATTCATGGACTCTGGCGGGAAGGTTGGCCTCTTATTTTTAAAGAGGACCTTACCCGTGCATATGGCCTGTTTTTTCCAAGAGAAAGTAATCTTGCTTACGGTTTTTTGCCCCATAAGCCTATACTGTAATTATACTATAAATTCTTATCAATATATAAACAAACGAGGTTATTATGCAGATAGGTTTCGTAGGTCTTGGCAAGATGGGGCTGAATATGGTTAGGAGGCTGCTAAAGGACGGTGAGCATGAGCTTGTGGTATTTAATAAGGATAAAGCTCCCGTTGATAAGGCCCTTAAGTACGGTGCCGCCGGAGCGAGGTCATTAAAGGGCATGGTCTCAAAACTTCAGGGCCCGCGTACCATATGGCTTATGATACCTGCGGGTAAACCTGTTGACGGCACCATTGAGAAACTAATTCCGCTTCTCAGTAAAGGCGATTGTATTATCGACGGGGGAAACTCCAATTATAAGGACTCGGTGCGGAGAGCAAAAGCCCTTGCCGCCCTTGGCATAGACTTTCTTGACGCAGGCACAAGCGGCGGGGTATGGGGGCTTACAGAGGGGTATTGCCTCATGGTTGGCGGAAAGTCCCGTGCGTTTAAGAGGTGCGAGTCTGTATTTAAGACCCTTGCCCCGGAGAACGGGTATGAGTACATGGGCGGCCCGGGTGCCGGTCATTACGTGAAGATGGTGCATAACGGTATTGAGTACGGGCTTATGCAGGCATATGCCGAGGGTTTTTCTCTTCTTGAGGCATCGGAGTATAATCTGGACCTTGAAAAAATCTCCCGTGTCTGGAACCACGGCAGCGTTGTGCGCTCTTGGCTTCTGGAGCTGGCGGAGCTTGCCTTTGAAAAAGACGGAACTCTTGAGGGGATTAAACCCTATGTGGCTGATTCCGGCGAGGGCAGGTGGACGGTTATGGACGGGCTGGAAAAAGACGTCTCCATACCCGTAATCACGCTCTCGCTCTTGTACAGGCTGCGCTCAAGGGAGGTCAATCCATTTGCGGCAAGGCTTCTTGCGGCGCTTCGTGACGAGTTCGGCGGACACGGATTTAAAAAGTAGTTTACCGCAAGCACGGTGTTCAGCCCTGCAGGGCACCGCGCTTATCTTACCTGTAATCAGAGAGGAAGTTATGTCTGAGAGCACATCCGTTGTACCTGCACTTACACCCGCGCCTACTACCATGGTGATATTCGGTGCCACCGGAGACCTTACAAAGAGAAAACTCCTGCCCGCGCTCTACAGGTTAAAAGTCCTGGGGCTCATGCCAAAGACTTTTAATATCGTGGGTTACTCCACAAGAGATTTTTCTCACAGTGAGTTCAGAGATTTTGCCGTAAGCGCGGTTAAAAAGTACTCGCCACGTGAGCCTGAAGAGGCGCATCTTGAGGCTCTATTTCAGAACACTCATTTTGTCTCATCTTCTTTTGATGATGACGGCGGATACAAAAAGCTCACCCGTGTACTTGAGGTACTTGACGAGAAGACCGAGGGTCCGCAGGCATCAAGGATATTTTACCTTGCCACGCCGCCAAGTTTTTTTGAGGTTATTATCGAGAACCTCTACAAGGCCGGGCTCTCCGATGACGGTGCCGCGGCCATTGACAGACCAAAGGTAATTATAGAAAAACCCTTTGGCCGCGACCTTGCCAGCGCCAAGAACCTCAATGAGGTAATCGCAAAGTATTTTGATGAGGAGCAGATTTACAGGATAGACCATTATCTTGGCAAGGAGACGGTGCAGAATATTCTATTCTTCCGTTTTGCCAATGGAATCTACGAGCCCATCTGGAACAGGCGGTATATCGACCATGTGCAGATAACTGCCGCAGAGACAAATGGTGTGGGTAAACGCGGCAAATACTTCGAGGAGTCAGGCACGCTTCGAGACATGGTGCAGAACCACCTCATGCAGCTCTTAAGCCTTGTTGCCATGGAGGCCCCTGCATCAATGAGCCCCGGTAAGATAAGAAGAGAGAAGATAGAGCTTGTGCAGGCCCTTCGCCCCATAAGCAGCGATAATGTCTCATCTGATACCGTGCGTGGTCAATACGCGGCAGGGACTCTGGATGAGCAGGAGGTGCCGGGGTATAAAGACGAGGTGGGTATCGCGGCGGACTCTGAGACTGAGACTTTTGTGGCCCTTAAAGTCTTTATTGATAACTGGAGATGGGCTGATGTGCCATTTTATCTCAGAACAGGCAAGAGGCTCAAAAAAAACGTAACCGAGATAGCCATACACTTTAAGCGAGTGCCCATATGCCTTTTTACGCAGACTCTTACGGGGTGCCCGGAGAATAATACGCTCATACTTAAGATTCAGCCAGATGAGGGCATAGCCTTTCAGTTTAATGTGAAGCGGCCGGGCTCGTCGCGCCATATGGAGCAGGTCACCATGGATTTTTCCTACGGCGAGACCTTTAAGGCAGAGCTGCCCCTTGCGTACGAGAGGCTTATACTTGACTGCATGTTATCCGATGCCACGCTCTTTCCACATAAAGCCGGTATAGAGGCGTCGTGGGCTTATATAACTCAGATCTTAGAGGCATGGCAGGGCGAGTCCGCTCCGCCGATTGTTGAGTACGAGGCCGGGTCCTGGGGACCTGATGCAGCCGAGGAGCTTATGACCAGAGAGAGGCGTTTCTGGCGTAATGATTAAGAGGAACAAAGCGTGGAGTCTAAGAGACCTGAGATAATAATCTGCAAAGACAGCCTTGAGTTTTACAGCAAGGCCGCCGGCGCCTTTATAAATCTATCTTCTTTTTTTCAGGCAAAAAACGGTTCTTTTAGCGTGGCACTCTCCGGAGGTACCACGCCCATGCCTCTTTATGCTCTGCTTGGGCTTGAGGCTTTTCGCGAGAAGGTGAACTGGAGTGGGGTGCATTTTTTCTGGAGTGACGAGCGTTGTCTGCCCCCTGATGATGAGCATAGCAACTACGGCAATACCGCGCTTAATCTTCTTGATAAGCTTGATATTGATGATAATAACATACACCGCATAAAAGGCGAGCTTGGCGAGGCGGCGGGACCTGCATATGAGCGCGAGCTCAGACGGGTCTTTGGTACAAAGAGCGGTGAGCTCCCCTGTTTTGACCTTATACTTCTCGGCATGGGCGGCGACGGGCACACGGCCTCGCTCTTCCCGGGCTCTGCCTCGGTAAAGGAAAAGGTAAAACTCGTAACCGCGGAGTATGTGAAAAAACTCGCCTCAACCAGGGTGACCTTTACTCCTCCCCTTATACAGAATGCCGCCAATATTATCTTCCTTGTAAAGGGAGGCGAGAAGGCCGCCGTAGTAAGGGCTGTGCTTGAGAGTCCATACAACCCCTCTGTATTGCCGGTCTCCCTTACTCTTAGGGCCGCGGGCAGGGTACGCTGGTTTCTTGATAAAGATGCCGCCTCAATGCTCTGAGACTCTTAAAGGGGCAGTGGTACGCACCGGGGAGTGAGAGGGGATATGCGCTTTACTCGGCTTTAAGAGAAGATCTCTATGGCAGCCCCCCGCATCTAAGGGGCTGTTCTTAGTTTATGCTTGTAAAACATACCTTTAGATATTATGTTATATGGTAAGATTGCTTTTGGCTTACCGTCATAGCATTAAAATTCTTAAAGACGTGGGGTCTACATGGAGCAGTACCTGAAAGAACTTGGCAACTTCAAGGAATTTATCATACCCGCCGCCGTAACCATTGCCATTATTATTGTCATGCTTATCATCAGGGGCGCTGCTTTTAAGCTTATGCGCAAGGGCACCACGCGCACAAAATCCAATGTTGACGATATTATACTCAAGGCCCTGAGGACGCCCTCCATATACTGGTCCATCGCAATAGGTCTGTACGTGGGCGTGGCCGTATCTTCACTGCCGCTTCGGTATGTAAACTACATAACCAAGGGCATATACGTACTTATCATCATCTCCATGACCCTTGCGGCGGCCAATCTATCGGGGAGGATTTTCGAGGGTTATATAAGCAGAAGTAAGATGCCCATGCCCACAACAGGGCTTACTTACGCCATAATAAAGGGCGTAATCCTTGTAGTTGGTTTCCTCATCGTTCTATCGCTCCTTGGAATATCCATTACCCCGCTCCTGACAGCCCTTGGCGTTGGTGGTCTTGCCGTGGCCCTTGCGCTGCAGGATTCACTTACCAACTTTTTCGCGGGCCTTCATATACTCCTTGAACGCAGCGTACGGGTGGGGGACTTTATAAAACTCGAGTCCGGCGAGCAGGGGTATGTAAAAGACATTACCTGGCGTACAACACGTATACGCATGCTTGGCAATAACGAGGTGATAATCCCCAACAGCAAGCTCAGTCAATCCATTGTAACGAATTATTATCTCCCCGAAAAATGGATGAGCCTCCTTATTAACGTGGGCGTAAGCTACTCATGCGACCCCGATCATGTGGAGCGCGTGCTTACAGAAGAGGCCATGAGCGCCATAGGCGAGGTCCCGGGCCTTGTTGGCGCTCCTGAGGCCGATGACCCATTTGTACGGTTTATCCCGGGGTTTGGCGAGAGTTCGCTGGATTTTACTTTAATATGCAAGGTAAAGGAGTTTGTGGACCAGTACCTTGTTCAGCATGAGCTAAGAAAGCGTATTTTTAAGCGTTTTCGCAAGGAAGGTATAGAGATACCATATCCCCACAGGACGGTATATGTAAGGGAGGAAAAAGAATGGAATCAGCAGTAAAAAACGAGTTTGAGTTTCGCCAGTGTATCGGCCTTACCAAATCCACGGGGCAGAGGGCGCGCAACCTCCGTGAGCTCCGTGACCTTATCTCTACCATAAGCATTGACTCTATCTTTCATCACACATATCAGTATTTTATTAAAGGTCACAGCCTTGAGTACACCAATGATTTCGGGCACTGGGCAGGTGAGTGCCTTGAGGAGAGGGCCTTATCAGAGTACCTTTGCAACATAGACATATTCGCTTTTACGGAGATAGATGACCTCAGAGCCGCCATACTGGGACAGATAGACATATACCTTGAGACCTTTCCCGAGCCCCGCGAGGCCTTGCCCGGAGATGAGTTTTATTTTAACGAGACCGTAAGTTTTGTCTTTCCCATAGGCATGCGGGTAAGGAACCTGGCGGAGTTTCTCATGGCCATAAAACACGTGGACCAGGGGTGTATCTACTACCATTTTTACCTTGCCAGAAAGAGGCTGGGGCAGGACTCAGGGGATTTTGCCAAGTGGATAAAGGATACGCTTAAAAAAGAAGCCCTTGCCGCGCGCATTGCTTCCATAGACCCTTTTATGCTCAACATTGAGAATATCAGATATGATATTATCGAGTTTGTTGAGGAAGAAGTTCACAGTGATATGGAGATAATGGGAAGATGATAGATCAATACACGGGTATAGCCCCGCAGGGAGATCTTATTCTCGTAAAAAAATTATGTAATATCTTCAGGGACAAAAAATTCCTTCACGTAAACTCCACCCTTGCCGGAGGAGGCGTGGCTGAGATACTTGTTCGCATGGTCCCGTTTTTAAAAGACCTTGGCATAGACGTGCGCTGGGAGGCCATTGAGGGCGACGGCGACTTTTTTGATATGACAAAAAAAGTCCATAACGCACTGCAGGGTGATACTGAGATAATAACCGATGCCATGTGGCAGCACCACTATGATATTAACAAAAAAAACGCCTCTACCATGAACCTTGAGGCCGATGCCGTAATAATACACGACCCTCAGCCCGTGCCCCTTGTGGAGTATAGAAAAGAGGGTATCTGGATATGGAGATGCCATATAGATATCTCCAACCCCATGCCGCAGGTCTACAATAATGTGGAGCGCTACTGCAGGCTCTATGACGCCTCAATATTTTCTGTATCCAAGTTTGCCAAACCAATGGATATGGACGAGTTCATAATACCGCCTTCCATTGACCCTCTTGCAGATAAGAACAGAGACCTTACCGCAGAGGAGGTCGCGGAGACGCTGGCGAAGTTCGAGCTGCCCGCGGACCGAAAGATGATACTTCAGGTCTCTCGTTTTGACCGCTTTAAAGACCCTGTGGGAGTGATAGAGGCTTACCGCAACGTAAAAAAATACAATGACTGCATACTTGTTCTCGCAGGCAGCCCTGCTACGGATGACCCTGAGGCTGATATTGTGCTTGAGGAAGTAAAAGAGGCCGCCGGCACAGACCCGGATATTCATATACTGATGCTGCCCCCATTCAGCAATAAAGATATTAACGCCCTGCAGCGCGCTGCTACCGTTGTGGTGCAGAAATCCCTGAAAGAGGGCTTTGGTCTTACCGTAAGCGAGGCCATGTGGAAGGGCAAACCAGTTGTGGCAGGCGCCGTAGGCGGCATACCTCTTCAGATAGAGCACGGAGTTACGGGTTTTCTCGTTCATTCCGTTCATGGTGCGGCCTTCAGGATAAGACAGATTTTCAATAATCCCGAGATGGCTAGGCGTATGGGCGAAGAGGCAAAAGAGTACGTAAGAAACAACTTTCTCATCACCAGGCATATAAGAGACTATCTTGGCGTATGGTACTCAGTACAGAATAAAGGCAGACACATACTTGAGTTATGAGCATAAGCCGGCTAAAGGCACTTGTAGAAGACAACTTCGCAGATAGGTCCCTCATCGTAGTATCAAGCCGTGAGCCCTATGTCCATAAGAGAACCGCCACGGGGCTTAAGGTAGAGCGACCCGCCGGAGGACTTACCTCGGCCATGGATGACGTGCTTCGAGCTGTTGGCGGCACATGGGTGGCCTGGGGCAGCGGCAACGCCGATAAAGAGACAGTTACCAACGACTGCGTAGCCGTGCCGCCGGAGAACCCCTCTTATAACCTTAAACGCGTCTGGTTAACCTCGCGGGAGGTTAATAACTACTATAACGGATACTCAAATCACATGCTCTGGCCGCTCTGTCATCTCTCCCTTGACAGAGTTTTTTTTATGAAGAAATTCTGGCGGGATTATGTTGTGGTGAATCAAAAATTCGCTGATGCCGTTATCTCCGAGGTCGCCGCCGACTCTATTGTATGGCTCCATGATTATCATCTCTGTCTTGCCCCTGCCATGATAAAGGCTGCGGTTCCGGATCTGCCCCTTATGCATTTCTGGCACATCCCCTGGCCCAACTGGTTTGCCTTCAGGGTATGCCCGCAGGCAAAGGAGCTCATTGTGGGGCTCCTTGGCAATGATCTGCTTGGTTTTCAGATACCGCTCTTTACACGGAACTTCATGGATTGTGTTCGCGAGTGCCTTGACGACGCGGAGGTGGATTACGATAACAGCACCGTTACCTACAAAGGTCATATCACCCGCCTGGAGTCCTTTTCCATAAGTATTGATTTTGATAAATTCAATAACCACGCAAGCTCCAGAAGAACCGTTAACACCATTAAAAAAATACACGGCAGGCTGGAGCTTGGTAATTATCTCGGCATAGGCGTTGACAGGCTTGAGTACACAAAGGGCCTTATCAAGAGGCTGCAGGCCATAAATTTATTCTTTGAGAAGTACAGGAGTTTTAGAGGCAAGTTTACCTTTGTACAGATAGCCGTGCCCACAAGGATGAGCCAGCCGTATATAACGTACAAGAAGGCCGTGGAGGCCCTTGTTAATAAGATAAACATACGTTTTGCAAAGGACGGGTGGCGGCCCGTGGTGTACCTTGACAAAAAGGCCGAGGTCAAGGACCTCTCCGTATACTACAGGCTTGCCGATGTAGCCATTGTAAGCTCCCTTTATGACGTGATGAACCTTGTGGCAAAGGAGTTTATCGCCTCGCAGGTGGATGAGAAGGGCATACTTATCTTAAGCGAGTTCGCAGGCGCTGCCGAGGAGCTCGAAGGCGCCATGCTTGTAAATCCATATGATGTTGAGGACTTTGCCGACAAGATAAAGGATGCCCTGTTATTATCGGCAAGAGAAAAAAAGGCGCGCATGTCAGCGCTACGCACCCATGTACGGGACTTTGATATATACCACTGGATATTCGATATAATACGCGCCATTCTCAGAGTCTCATCTTCCATGGATGAGAGCCTCTCTTATGTCTTTGATCATAAAGAGGATTTCTCAATGATACTTGGCGAGAACGCCGCGGGCCCGCCTGTTGTTTTTCTTGATTTTGACGGTACCCTTACACCGATAATGGCCACCCCTGATGCGGCCGTGCTCTCAGCGGAGATGCGCGAGCTCATACTAAGTCTAAAGAAAAAAACCCGCGTAGCCGTAATCAGCGGCCGCGGCCTCACTGATATCAGGGAACGCATAGGCATCGCGGATTTAATATACGCAGGTAATCACGGTGCCGAGATCTGGGACGGGGCAGGTGTGGTGGTAACTCAGAACGAGACTGAAAAAAGAGATCTTATCGAGGACATTTTAAGCAGACTCACCGATGGGGTCTCTGGCATTCCCGGCGTAATCATAGAGGACAAGGGCGTAACCGTATCCATTCACTACAGGCAGGTTAAGACCCGTCAACTCGCTGATTTTTTCGATGTCTTCTTTAACTGCGTTCAGGGCCACGATGATTCGCTGCGCATAACCTCGGGCAAAAAAGTCTTTGAGATACGCCCCCGTGATATATGGAATAAGGGCGATGCCGTGAAATGGATATGCGATACCATGATGCCGGGAAGGGACGTTGTTTATGTAGGCGATGATACCACTGATGAGGACGCCTACAAGGTCTTAAAGGGATGGGGGCTCTCTGTATCCATAGGCATGAGCAGGGAGTCGGATTATTACCTTAAGGACCAGTCAGAGGTGAAGAGGTTTCTTGAGTTTATTCTTGATATTGTCTAAGTGCTGTTTTTTGCGTTATTAGCCCTTTTTTTATGAAAAAGGGCTTTTTTATGGCCAAAACAGCCTTTTTTGCTTTTATTTGGCGGCGGTTTTGATTGTCGCAGAGGGGAGTAGTGCTTATCTTACGTAATTCTGCATTTTTCATGTAAAACGGCCCTTTTCTGATCAAAAAGGGCCGTTTTTGTTTAAAAAAAGGATTTTATCGCAGAATGATTTTATCGTTGATTAAAGGCGCAGCTCTCTCTGCATCAGGTCTACATGCCCCCATGTGCTCCTCTTTTACAGGTGAGTGTGTAGAGTGTGGGGAGCAAAGTAGCTCTTAAGCCTGCCTCTTCATATTGGAGACCAGCCCGATGAGAGGGTCAGCTCGAAGCCCTTCTCTCTTGGCTATTCCTGCATTTACAAGGTCTCTGAAGGAGCAGCTCTGCAGATGGGAGAGGAAAGCCTTTTCCGCCCCTCTCCATACGTCATGTATGGGGCACTTGCTCTCTCTCTTACAGTAATTATTATGTATTAGGCAGTCGTTAAGGAAGATGGGGCCCTCCACGGCCTCGATTATCTCCAGCAGGGATATCGCCTCAGGTCTCTTAAGGAGGATAAAACCGCCCTCCGGGCCGCGCATGGAGCGCACGAATCCTTTTTTGGCAAGTGTCTGAAATAACTTGGCAAGGTATGGAGTAGGAACCTCGGCCTTCTCTGAGATCTCTTCAATATCCGTTGCGTTGCTGCCGTCCTTTTCCGAGAGGTATAATATGCCTCTGATTGAGTATTCCGCCGCCCTGCTGAGTCTGAACATATCTGTAGATACCCCTCCTTTTAAGACAATTTATGTCTTAAAAAGATAATAAAAATTCAAGGTTTTGTCAAGGTGCTTTTATCTCTATTCAGGGTACGGAAGAGTTGGGTCCAAGGGGGGACTACCCTCTATATAACAGCGGGTCTCTATATTCTCAGGGTGGCTGAAGATGTTTGCGGCCTCTCCTGCCTCGCATATCTTACCCTCACAGATAAAGACTACGTCATCGGCAAGTGCCTTTGCCTGCTCCAGCTTATGGGTAACAATAACAATGGTCATTGTCCTGCCGAGCTCTTTTACGAGAGTCTCTATAGCCCTTGCCGAGCGGTGGTCAAGGGAAGATGTGGGCTCGTCAAGGAGCAGGGTCTTTGGGCCTACGGCAAGGGCGCGGGCTATGGCAAGGCGCTGCGCCTGACCTTCTGAGAGTCCAATGGCCGGTGAGTCCAGCCTGTTGTGTACCTCATCCCAGAGACCTACGGCCTTTAGCGTACGCTCTGCGATTACCTTAAAACCCTCTTTTTTTTTCTCTCTTATATGTCTTATCCCGAAGATGACGTTATCGTGAATAGAGCCCGGAAATAAACAGGGCTTCTGGAAGACCAGCCCCACTTCCCGGCGAAGACCCTCAAGACGCAGGCCCTTATCGTAAATATCCCGATTATTGTACATAATAGTGCCTTTATGATGAAAATCCGCGATAAGGTCATTCATCCTGTTTAGGGAGCGCAGCAGCGTGCTCTTTCCCGCACCTGAGGGGCCGATTATACAGGTAATGCCGCCATTTTTAATCGTAAGGTTTGCTTCGTGAATAACGGGGGTATTTCCGAAGTAAAGGGAGGTCTTTGTAAGCCTGAAGAGTTCGCTCATATCTCTGCCTCCATGCGCACCTGTCTTCTAATAAACATCGCCGTTAGACTCAGTGCCAGAACCAGGGTTACGAGTATAAGCGCTGCGCCCCAGGCATTTGTGAGTGCGCGGGGGTTTGTAGCCTCACCTGCGAGGACGAGTATATGGGTCTGCAACGTTGCCACGGGTTCGCTTATGCCGCGTGGCAGTCCCACGCCTGAGAAGGCCGTTGCCGTAAACATTATTGCCGCCGTCTCTCCTGCGGCGCGCGCTAGACCCAGAAAAAGCCCCGTAAGCACCCCCGGGAGTGAGCGCGGCAGGAGCAGAGTCCGTATTAAATGCCATCTGCCAAGACCAAGCACAAGGGCGGCGTCTCTGTATTTATGGGGCATGGCAGAGAGGGCCTCATCTATGGATACGGCCATACTCGGCAGTATCATAACAGCGAGGATTATGGAACCTGTAACCCAGGATACGCCAAGGTGCAGACCTTCTCCGATGATAATGTACCCCAGGAGACCGAAGATTATGGTAGGCACGCCGTTAAGGGCGTATATAAAGAGGTCTGTTGTTTTTTTGTAAGATGGGCCAAGGTATACGTGGCTGAACAGTACTGTGCCAAGGGCTATGGGAAGGGCGATAAGACCTGCCGTAAACATAAGCAGTACCGTGCCCGTTGTCTGGTAAAAGACGCCTCCGGCCGCGCCAAAATCCCTTGAGCCCTCTGTTAGAAAGGCAAAATTTATGGCAGGAGCGCCGTGCCACAAGATGTAGCCGATGATAATAAATAAGAGCGATATGGCCGTTGCGGCTGCCATGAGACAGAGGGAGAAAAAACATATATCCTTTACCCGTACTCTCATTACCCTGTGACCTCATGATTTTTTGATTTTTTCGGCCTTACGCCGCCTCTGATGATATTGCCCGTAAAAGTAAGGGCCATAACAGAGATAAAGAGCATAAGGCCAAGGCCGGCCAGCGCGCTCCACTGCAGTCCCAAACCAAGTCCCTCGGCGCCTTCCCTGCCAAGCTTTGAGGTAATGCTCTGCCCTGATGTAAAGACATTGTAAATCGGGGTTGGCAGACGGTCCAGACTGCCTATAACGAGCATTACGGAGATGGTCTCTCCCATGGCGCGTGATACCCCAAGGAGCACGGCCCCTGTTATGCCTTTTATGGAACCGGGCAGTACCACTCGCCTGATGGTCTGGCCGTGTGATAGGCCAAGTACGCGACCCTGTGCTCGCAGCTCCCCTGGAAGACTCCTCATAGCGTCATCAGAGAGCGTCATGATAGTTGGCAGTATCATTATGCCAAGTAGCAGACCTGCCGTGAAGATGGTGTTGCCGTCCATAAGCCCGAATAAATCCCGCACCGAGGTGGTGAGCAGCGCTATGCCTATGAGCCCGTATACAACACCGGGGATGGCCGCGAGCATCTCCATAAGTGACTTTACAATGTGGCGGGTCCTGCCCGTGAGTATCTCTGATGTTATTACGGCGCTGCCAATCCCAAGGGGTAGGGCGATAATAAGGGCTAAAAGCGTTACAGCGAGGGTGCCGTATATCATGGGCAGCGCCCCGTATATATCTCCTGCAACGTACCAGACTTGTCCGGTGATAAAACTCAAGCCCTCCTCACGGAGTACGGGGAGGCTCTCTGCCAGAAGAAAGGCGAGGATAAAAAGCGCCAGTGCCATGGTAATTAAAAAGCTCGTCCCAAGGACAATCCCTGCTGCCCTGTCTTTATTTAAGTGGAACATATCCTGAGTCCTTGATTATCTTTCGTCCCTGCACGCTCATTATGTAATCAAGAAAATCTTTCACCACACCTTGTGGAGGGCCATTTGTAATAAATGTGAGATCCCGTGATATGGGGTATGAGCCGTTTATAATGTTATCCTTTGTGGGCATAATTGTTTTGCCGTTCTCTGCTATGGCCATACCACGCACGTCTTTATTAATCCACGCTATGGATAACATGCCGATAGCGGAGTTGCTCTGGCTCACCTTGGTCTGCTCCTCGTTATTGGCCCCTGATACAAGGTCCGCACCACGCGCCGCTGGGGTTTTTTCACCAAAGACATACTCCATGAAGACATGGCGCGTGCCCCTGTGCGCCTCTTTGTCAATGACGAATATGTCACGGTCCGGCCCGCCCACCTCTTTCCAGTTTTTAATGGTACCGCTGTAGATTCCCTTAATCTCTTCTCTTGTAAGGCGCTTAACCCCGCCCTCATAGACCTCTGATGATACTACGCAGGCAACGGCGTCCCTTGCGAAGACCATTACGTTAAAGTCCACGTCCTTGAAGAGGGCCCTCTCTTTATCTGTAATCTCACGCGATACCATGCCTATATCCGCAAGACCCCTGCCTGTGGATTTTACCCCCATACCCGAGCCCCCGGGGTTTACGGTTATTCTTACATCGGGGTGAGCGGCCATGAAACTTCGAGCCGCCCTTGCTGCTACGGGAAGCACGGTAGTGGAGCCCGTTACTCTAATGCTTGCTCTCTTGGCCGCGGCCGTGCCGCCTGGTACCATGACCAGGAGAGTTACTAATAAAAACCCTGTTACAAACGTGTATACGCGCTTCAGTATCATGGACTTTCCCTCATATGTATAAAAGTATGTAAAAACTTACATAGGTAAACTTAAAAAAAAGCCTCTCCTTATTCGTCCGTAAATGTCATGGTGCAGCAGCCAAGGTCTATAGTCGTATCTCTATCCTCCATGGCCTCATGTACGGTACTGTGCAGGCTGTAGCAGACCCTCTTGCCGTCACGGCGGCTATCCACGAGCCTGGCCTTTTTAAGTATATTCAGGTGGTGCGCTATATGGGGCTGGCTTAAGCCCAGCTCACGGGCGAGCTCAGTGCCGCACTTTTCTCCCTTGAAGAGGTTTTTAAGTATAAGAAGCCTGGTCTTATCAGACATGGCCTTAAGCGCGGCGGCGCATTCATTTGTGTTGAGGGCTCTTTTTTCCATTGGCCTTAGGCACTGAACTCAGGTTGCCTCTCTCTCTAAGCGTGATATAAGAGAAGGAGGGGTGGGGAGGTTATATTACTCTGCGGCCTTAACGGATTGCCGTAAAGGTATTTTTATACTTAAGTTTTTTCTGCGCCGCAAGCCATTCAAGGGGTTTGCCGTCTACCTCTGCGTAGGGGTACATAAAGTAGCTCACAGGTCCGGCTTTCTGGGCAGGGGCGAGAAAATCCGTCCTGCCCTTTGCTATGGCTATCCTGTACTCGTCAACAGCTCCGAAGTAATACTCGCGGTACTTACCGGCCTCTTTAAGGTTAAGGCCCTTTATAAGCATAATCTTTCTCACATCCGCCGGGTCCACGGGTACCCATCCGTACCCGGGCTCATAGAACTCGGCCCAGCAGTGATAACCACCGGTAATATCCTCAATGTCTTTTTTACCCAGGCGAATTCCAAATACCTCACGTGCCGGAACCCCTGCGGCTCGCGCCACGGCTACAAATACAGAGCTGATATCAGCGCACTTGCCGCTGCGTTTTGCAAGTGTTACCTCTACGTCGCCAAGGCCGCATCCCTGCACAAGTGGGTCTCTTGAGATGTTCTCCACCACCCAGTCGTAAACAGCTCGGGCCTTCTCGTGAACGTCTTTCTTTCCTGCCGTTACCTTTGCGGCAATCTTCACTATCTTGCTGTTAAGGGGTATGAACTCCGTACTATCAAGGTATTTTGCTACCTCCACGGGGATAATACTCTCTGATTTACCCGGGAAATCCTTCTTAACCCTTTCTTCCGCCGTTGCCACATAGGTCACGCGCAGTCTACGTTCCTTAACGGGTTCTGACCACTCGGCGTAGAGCATTAGCACCCCGTTCTCGCTGTTGCTGTATACGCCGCTCCTGGTAAAGTTACCCTTAATTCTCATATCCTCTATGGTCTGGTCCTGGTCTGAGACAGGGTAGGGGAGCCAGAGCCGCGTATCGCTGTTCCCGTTTTCTGCGTCTATGCTTATATCAAGGACAACCTCGCCCTTTCTCTCCCGTGCCTGAGCATTTGACCACATTAGAGGCATGAGAAAGAGTACTGAAAGGATAAGGCTTAGTATTTTTTTTCTATTTATCAAAATTCCTGCTCCTAATGGTTGAATATTTTCTAATTCTCCCGGCAGCAGGCTTAAGAAGGACTCTTCAAGGGCCTGTGTGGCAAGAGGGGTATATATATACGGTTATTATGCTCTCATTTGCAACGGCCCCATTAGAGGCCCCTTATAACGACTTTATTAGTATAATAGATACTATTTCTTCCTCTCTGTCAAGTCTGCGAGGTAGGCTCTTTAAAGGTGTGGTCTTTCATGAGTGCGGTGAATATGCCCCTTGAATTATGTTATTTTTCATTAAAAACCCGATGCCTTCTTTAAGAGTAGGGACTTAATATCTCTAATTTACTCTACTTATCGCATAATGCGGTCCTCTGGCCGGGAAAAACCCCGTTATTATTTGTTTTTATTACAATAATGCTCCAGGTGTTGATTTATTACATGTTATACTTTAAATAATTAACGCAACCTTCTTTTTATGTTGATTATTTGTATGGCTTTGTTACACTTATGACTTGTAGATTAACTAAGCCGTCTTTCATCTTACAACAAAGGATTTATGCATGAGCGATGAGAGCAGGTCAAAAGAGGACCTTATAAAAGAGCTGCGTCTGCTTCGGGGTAAATTAGCGGATAAAAATCGCCTTGAGGTAAGAGATAAAGATACAGGCCTTCCATCAGGCACCTTTTACCGCGCCATAGAGGAGAGTCCGTTATCGGTAATAATAACTGACCGCGATGGCGCCATTGAGTACATGAACCCAAAATGCATGGACCTTACGGGGTATAATCTCGAGGAGGCCCGGGGAGAGAATCCCCGTTTGTGGAAGAGCGGCGAACATCCGCCGGAATTTTACAAGGAGCTCTGGGATACCATTCTCTCGGAAAAGGTATGGAAGGGGCGGCTGCATAACAAGAAGAAAAACGGAGAGCTTTACTGGGAAGAGGCCTCAATCTCTCCTTTAGTTGACAAGAATGGGGTCATTACTAATTTTATCGCTGTAAAAGAAGATATTACCGCTAAGATTAAGGCCGAGGAAGAACTTCTCCTAAGTCTAAATCATGGTAAGGACTTAGCCAATAAGTTCAGAACCATTTTTGAGTCTTCAAGCGACGCGATTATGCTGCTGGATAGTAATGGCTTTATTGACTGCAATAAAGCCACGCTAAAGGTATTCGGCTGTACCAGAAAAGAGGAATTTCTTAACACAAAACCGGGTGATTGGTCCCCTCTGACTCAGCCGGACGGAAGTCCCTCAAATGAGGCCGCAAGAGAAAAGTGCGAGACTGCTCTGCAAGAGGGCCGGCTTTTTTTTGAGTGGAGTCACAGGCGTGCCGATGGAGTGGTCTTTCCGGCCGAGGTGCTGCTGACACGTATGCGCCTTGCGGGAAGGGATGTGCTGCAGGCCATTGTGCGTGATATTACCAGACGTAAACGCGATGAGCAGGAGCTGCTTGACAGCAAAACCAGACTTCATGAGGCTGAGAAGGCAGCCGGCCTTGGATACTATGTCTGGGATATCAAGAGTGGTATCTGGACTAACTCACAGACACTGGATTATATATTCGGGATAGATGAGGGCTTTAAGAGAGATGTGCAGGGCTGGCTTGAGATTGTTCACCCTGATTATAGAGAGGAAATACACCATTATTTACAGCATAACGTAATCAGGCAGAAGCAGAAGTTTGACAGGGAATACAAGATAATAAATTTACGGACCGGAGAAGAAAGATGGGTTAATGGACTGGGCACCTTGAAATTCGATGGGAATGGCGAGCCCTCTGAGATGTTCGGCACAATTCAGGATATTACGGCGAGAAAGCATGCAGAGCAAGAGGCGCGCCGTGAGACTGAGACCATGAAAAACCTGCTTATGCTCTCTGAGGCTACATCCAGTATCGTTGATATTGACGAGCTTATGAAAAGCGTTGT
This sequence comes from Deltaproteobacteria bacterium, assembly GCA_024275045.1. Taxonomy (GTDB): domain Bacteria; phylum Desulfobacterota; class GWC2-55-46; order GWC2-55-46; family JADFVP01; genus JAJRZX01. Next base: position 16,323 of record JAJRZX010000065.1, on the reverse strand, counting down.
GGAGATTACCCGTGACATTATTACAGTAGACCTTGTCATCTCATATGTCTGGGACGCAGAGAGAAAGATTCTAAGGCCAGCCGAGGCGTCAGGGCTTGCCCGCGGCATGCTGCCGCTCTTTAAGACCGAGCCTCTGGCCACAGGCAACCTATCCGTAAAGAACGCCATGGATACGGGGCGTATATATATGGAGTCCGCCTCAAAGGACGGAGTCCCCCTCAAGCTGCAGCAGGAGGGGGTCTGCGAATGGGTGGATAACGCCGATTTAATCGCGTTGCTCCCTCTTGTCGGCAAGAGAGAGTATCAGGGGCTTCTTGTATGTTTATGTCTTGGAGGTGAACAAGATTGCTGCGGCGGCATATCGGAGAGGAAAAAAAGATTAATGCAGGCCGTTGCCAACCAGGTATCCATCGCACTTGAGGACGCCCGTCATTACAGTGAGTCTATCAGCAGGGCCATGGAACTATCAAGAAAGGTAGAGACCATTGAGACTATAAGCACGATATCCAAGGCTATACTCTCCACGCTTGACCTTGATGCAGTAATGGAGCTTACCGCCGGCATGGTCTCAAGGCTTGTCTCCTGCGATTGGCTGAGGATAATAGAGGTTGACAGCGTAAGAGAGGAGTTCACCTTTACTGCGGGTTTTGAGAAAGACGGAGTGCGTGAGAGTGTGGTTATGTCTTTTGACGCAACGAGTCTCACAACTGTTGTTGATACGAGAAGACCTGAGTATATCGCGGATCTTTCCGCCATTAAATCTCCGCTTCGCCTTGAGAGAGACCTGATGAATGATGGTTACGTCTCGGTTTTACGTATACCCCTGATCGCAAACGGGAAGGTCATAGGTATTCTCGGTCTTATATCGCGCCGTGTCTCGGCCTTTTTGCCTTCAGACCTGGCCACACTTGAGGACCTCTCGCACCATGTTGCGGTAGCTCTTACTAACGCAAGGCTGGTGCGAGACCTTGAAGACTTTTCCATGGGTACGATAAGCGCCCTTGCAAGATCCATAGATGCCAAGAGCCCCTGGACCCATGGTCACTCTGAGAGGGTTACCCGTATAGCCCTTAATATCGGCAGGAAGGCGGGGCTAAGAGAAAAAGAGCTTAATGACCTGAGGATAGCCGGTCTTCTCCATGATATCGGCAAGATAGGCACTTTTGAGTCCATACTTGATAAGTCCGGAAAGCTTACGGAGGAGGAGTTCTCTGAGATTAAGAAACATCCTGTCATAGGCTCTGACATACTCGCACCCATACAGCAGCTTACACACCTGCTTCCGGCCATAAGAGGGCACCACGAGTGCTTTGACGGTACGGGTTATCCCGATGGGCTGAGGGGGATGGATATACCGCTCTTTGCCAGAATACTGGCTGTATCAGATACCGTGGACGCCATGGGCGCGGACAGGCCATACAGAAAGGGCCAGCCCATGAAAGTGATTATTGATGAGCTGAAGAGATGCTCGGGTACTCAGTTTGACCCGGCTATTGTTGAGAATTACTTGAAAACCTGTGACGTGGTTAGTCTTTTGTCTTAATACGAGTCCCGTGAGTAAAGATACTCGTAAGATAGAGGCCCCCTTCAGAGCGGCCTGTGCTTTTACAGTGCTGCCGCAACAGTTAGCTCACTGCCTGAGATATCAAATCTCAGCACTATGGATGGATGAGCGGTCTTCCAGCATACCTTGCTCTCTCTGCCAATAAGCGAGAGCGGAGGAGTGAGGTTAATACAGAGCTCCGGCAGCTGGGTCTTAATATGGCCGCAGAGCATATTTACCATCTCCGCAAGCCCGTCGGATATATCCCCCTCCTCAAGCTCAGCCTCGGCAATACCTGTCATCTTGCCTATGATACTGCGTGCAAGTACGGTAGGGGCACCGCAGGCAACCATGCCCGGCGGGTCTGCCTGTATGTACATGATACCAGCGACATCGGCGCTAAGGGAGAAGGTATCAGCCTCTGTGCCTTCCTTATAAAGGGGCTCCAGACCTATCATTGTATTAAAAAGAGACGAGACAGCGCCCTGAAGCCCATCTATGAGTTTCTGGTTCTTGGCATTCTGCTTTTCCATATTTTCCTCTCGGTTATTTGGGTATATCCTCTGTACAGCCACCTCAGGCAAGGGCCATGAGAATAGCGGAGTTCTCTGATTCCACTCGTACCTTCTCAATTATTGCACTTATATCGTTAATGGAAAGGTTAAGGTTACTCCATGCCTCATCGGAAAATGACGTAGGCAGCACACCGAGGCCGTTATCAAGCCCCTGATTATTACAGATAAAATCAGCTATGTGCAGTATCTCCGTAAGCTCTCTCTTACCGGTTATGGCTTCAGACCTGTGGTGAAAGGCTACGGCAGTGGCAATATGCGCTGGGATATTCCATTTGTTCATGAGAAACTCGCCAATCTCGCCGTGGGAAATTCCCAGAAGCTCGTACTCCACGCCATATAGAGGCACCTCGCCGAGCTCCGATACTTTTTGAAGAACCATTTTATAGAGCTCTGGTTTGTATTGATCCAGTACAAGTATGCCAATATCATGAAGCAGCCCTGCTATAAAGAGGTCTGCCAGCTCTTCTTTTTCTAACGGGCGCTCCATATCCCCTGTAAACTCAAATATGGCCTTTGTGGCAAAAGCCACGGAGAGGCAATGTGTCCAGAATTTTTTGTAGTTTATATGAGTGTCGCTCTTAAAGAGGTTGAGCGTGGACATGCTCATAACAATATTGTAAACCTCCTTCAGCCCCAGTACGCGTACGGCGTCTCTGATATCCGTAACCTTGCGGCCAAGACCGTAAAGCGGGGAGTTGGCAACTCTCAGGGTCTTAATGGAGATAGCCGGGTCCTCGCGTATTATATCCGATATGGAACCTGCGGAGGCATTAGGAGAGGCCATCTCTTCCTGCAGCTTTGTTACCACCTGCGGCAGCGTTGGAAGGTCGCTGACAGCAGCGAGAGTCCTTAAAATATCATCCCGATTTGATTCACTCATTAGATACTCCCCATGCCAAGGCACTCCATAATCTTTCCGGCCAGCTCTTCCTGCTGAAATGGTTTTGTCAGGTAATTGGCTGCTCCGTTCTGTATGGCCTTTACAATATTACTCTTCTCCGCCTCTGTTGTTACCATCATCACGGGAATATCTTTAAGGTTCTCATCCGCCTTAATGGCCTGAAGCACCTCAAGGCCGTTCATCCCCGGCATATTCCAGTCAAGAAGTATAAGGGATACATCTGCATCGGTCTGGCCAAGGAGCTTTAGTGCGGCAGCGCCACAGTCGGCCTCCACTGTCTCGTAGCCCAGAGTGGCTATGATACCCTTGATAATGGTTCGTATTATTCTGGAGTCGTCAACCGTCATTATTTTCATCTGTTCTCCCTTATCTCTACCATTGCGGCTATCAAAAAATCTTCTCAGGCATTAGAACCCGTTGAAGGTATCATTACCCTTTGAGAGAGGGTAATATAACGTGCTTCTTCCCGTTAATATACGAGTGAAGTCCTTGGAGCCGCGTATGGATTCCGTGGCGCCGATGGCGAGAAGGCTCTCAGCGTGCAGGGCCTTGTGAAATTTGCTGCATATCTTTAACTTCAGATCTTCATCAAAATAAATAAGCACATAACGGCAGAGTATGAGGTCAAATTGTCCCATGGTGAGAAAAGACTCCGTAAGGTTGAGCTGCTTGAAGGTGACCATATTGCGAAGTTTCTCGTCAATCGTATAAACTACGCCCTCTTTCTTAAAGTACTTGGTGAGAAACTCCGGACGCATGCCTCGTGATACGGCAAGTTGGCTGTATCTGCCGGCAACTGCCATGAAGATTACGGATGGAGATATATCCGTGCCTGTTATCTGGAACCTGTTAGCGGGCGGAGCAGCTGCACCGCCTTTACGTAGCGCGTCATCAATGAGCATGGCAACGGAGTAAGCCTCCTGCCCGGTTGATGAGGCGGCGCTCCATATGCGAACGGTCTTTTTCGCTGCCTTGCGTATAAGCCACGGTATGACCTTATCCTCCATTGCCTCAACAAAGGTAGCGTCTCTAAACCACAGGGTCTCATTCGTTGTCATGGCGTCAATGACTTTTTTGCCGAGCTGGCTGTTGTTAAGGGAAATTTTCTTGTAAAAGTCCAGCAAAGTCTCGCAGCCGTTCTGTGCCATGAGGACGGAGAGGCGGTTCTCAACAAGGTATTCCTTGCCGTAGTTAAGGGTAATGCCGCTCTTGTCCTTTATATACGTCCTGAAGAGGTCGAACTCTTCTTTGCTTATCGCCATGGTATCCGCAGTCCCCTGTTTTGTGTTTTAGAGATTCCCGTAGTTGGTAAAGGTTAGTAAAAATATAGTCTTTCCCCTGTCTTTTGTCTCATCCCTTAATCCTCTCAGTACATGCTGAGAGATGTAATCCGCCGCGCTATGTCTTTAAGGTCCAGAGGTTCGTGAGAGAGCTTTGCCTCCGCTATAGAGCGCGGCATGCCGTAGACAACACATGATTTTTCCGACTGAGTAATGCAGTACCCACCCTCTTGCTCCTGTAGATACTGTACGCCTTTTACTCCATCTGCCCCCATTCCCGTGAGGATTACACAGAGGATTCTCGTCGGGCGGTACACTGTTGTAAGAGACCTGAAGAGCACATCAACAGAAGGTCTGCATGAGTTTTCCGGGGCATTGTCATTTATGGTTATATGAGCCTGCCTGTCGCTGCCTTTAAGTAAGGCCATGTGTCTGCCGCCGGGGGCGATGTAGACATTGCCTGCCATAATTTTCTGCCCGTCGCTGCCCTCGCAGACATTGAGGGCGGATTTATCATTGATGTTTTTCGCCAGCGATTTTGTAAAGAGTGGGGGCATGTGCTGAACCACTACAATAGGTACGGGGATTGTGCCGGGAAGCCTTGTGATGAGCTCTTCAAGGGCGCGCGGCCCCCCTGTAGACGTGCCAATGGCGATAAGGTCAAGTATGCGGGGCTCTTTTATCTTGCCCCTGTACGCTCTCGAGGCGGCAACAGATCTCTGTAGGGGAGGCGTTGCCGCGGGAGGGGACTTTATGAGGGGGGCGCCTATTTTTTTTCTGTAGACTGAGAGTACGTGGCGTATCTGCTTCTCAAGGGCCTCTCTTGCCACTGCCAGGCTCGTGGTATCGGGTTTAACGATAAACTCAAGGCAGCCAAGGCTGAGCGCCTCCACTGTCTGGTCAGCGGAGTGAGCATTGGCGGATGAGACGATGATGACACCCGTATCCTTGTACTTTCCTGTAAGGTGCTGAAGCGTCTCAAGGCCGCCCATAACCGGCATCTCTATATCAAGGGTTACGAGATCAGGTCTGTGAAGGGCAACCATATCAAGACCCACCTTCCCGTTCGTCGCCGCGCCTACCACCTCACATCCCTCAATGGATGAGAGTGTCTTTGAGAGAATTGCCCTGTATGTAACAGAGTCGTCTATGATTAAAACTTTTATTTTATTGCCGTCCACAATCCGCTCCTTGTCGTTGCAGCTTAACCTCTCTTGTCCAGTCTTATCTCAAGGCGCTGCGTACAGGGTTAGACCTCTTTATTAAGAAAATATAAGCGTGAGCAATACCTCTTCGTACTCTCCTATATCAGCTCTTCACTGTTAACGGAATACCGTCATCTTCTTCAAGTGCGCAGAGCCACTCCGTGGAGAGCAGTGTGAGAAGTTCGCTGCCATGCTGTACAATGCCTGATACATAGGTGCCTGATAAATGGGGCGGAGGAGGTTCAATACTGTTGTCCTCTGCGTCCACAACGTCTCCGATGCTGCTAACAAGTAAAGCAAGTGTATCGGGTGAGGTGGAGATGCCTGCTGTAGCGGCCTCGGCGGTTAGGGTCTCATCAGTCTTTAGGATAATGATACGCGATTTCTCCGAGAGCGGGACAGGTATTGTATGCAGACAACGGCCCAGGTTAAGTACCGTGACAATCTGTCCACGCAGATTCAGAAGCCCCTCAATACGCTCATCAGCTCCCTGTATCGGAGTGATATCGAAAAACCTGCTTATCTCCCTTACCGTAAGTATGGGTATACCGTAAAGGGCTTCATCAATATAAAAAGTTGCGTATTGCATTATCTGCTCCTTGCAAAGAGAGAGTCCATGGGGCTGATATGCGGGCCACATACATCAGCGGAGATCTCATGTGGGTGGTGAGTACAAGTTGGCTCAGGCCACCTTTGCGCAGCCCTTTTCCTTAAAGAACTTCTTGTACCTCATATCCGTACCCATGATGTGTTTGGAGAGCCAGTCTTTGAGGAAACTCATGAGCTTAAGGTCCACCTCCGCGGCGCCGGAATCAAAGTCATTCTTGAAACCAACAACCGTCTCAACAAGAGAGGTGTGTTTCTCGTGGTGGGCCTCGTACCCGTCATAACCTGTTTTTTTCATGAGCTCTTCTTCTTCGTTAAAGTGTTTTGCCGTATAATCTATTAACTCCGTAAGTATGCTGCCCATGCGCTCCTTGCCGGAACCCATGGCCATGGCCTCGTGGACGTCATTGATTAAAGTAAAGAGACGCTTGTGCTGAGAGTCGAATAAATCTACACCAACGCTGTAACGGTCTTTCCAGGTTATGAATGGTTTAATCCCGGCCTTGCCCTTACGGGGTTTGCCCTGCCTTGTCCCAGTTGTGCTTGAGACCTCTCTTATATCGTTCTCATCTATTATGAACTGGCCCACCAGGTCATGAAGGTTGCCTGTGACGTTAGAGAGGTTGTCTATGCTGCGGTGCACGTCTTTTACAGAGTCAAGGGTGTTCACTGAGGCGTCCTCCACTATCTGTATCCCTGAAGATACCTCATTAACCCGCACCGCGGCCTCTTGAATATTATTGGAGATTTCCAATACTCCGCTTGAGAGCTCAGCCGCGTTCTTTGCCACCTCCTCGGCGCCAAGTGCCACCTCCTCCATGTTCTGCGAGACAGCCTCCATATCCGTAACGGTCTGCACAGTGGTCCTGGATATCTCATTGGTGGTTGCGTCTTGTTCTTCCACAGAGGCTGCTATGGAGGTGTTTATCTCGTTTATGTCATGAATGGTAGAGGCTACCTTGCCAATGGCCTCAACGGCTACTGTGGTATTGCCCTGCATCTCTTCTATCTGTTTGACTACTTCTTTTGTCGCCTCTGCCGTCTGCCGTGCAAGTTCTTTTACCTCATTGGCCACAACGGCAAAACCCTTGCCCGCCTCTCCCGCGCTCGCCGCCTCAATGGTGGCGTTAAGTGCAAGGAGGTTCGTGCGGTCGGCAATATCATTTATCACCTCAATTACCTTTCCAACGGTCTCGGCGCTGGCGCTAAGGTCTTTCATAAGTATCTCTGCCTCACCTGCCTTATCAGTGGCATCTGCGCTGATGCCGGCGGCCTTGGTGGTGTTTTTCGTGATTTCGCTTACCGTGGACGACATCTGCTCAATTGCCGCGGCAACGGTGTGAATGTTAGAGAGTATGTCCTTTGTCGTGGAGTCAACCTGTACTATCTTCTGACTCACCTCGTCTACGGAGGCGGAGACATTTGTAACATTGGCCGATGCAACTTCTGCGGCATTTGCCACGGTCTTTACATTGGCGGCAACCTCGCCTGAGGTATCGGCTACGGATTGAGCGTTAGATGACATTGAACCCGTGTCTATCTCCATCTGTGATGAGGCTGAGTAGAGGTTCTGTGAGTGCTCGGAGAGCGTGGCAGCGTTATCCTTTATCTCGCCTATCATCTTCTTGAGCTTGTCAAGAAAGGTATTAAAGTATCTTGCAAGCTCACCTATCTCATCATTTGAGGAGACATGTATCCTCTTTGTAAGGTCTCCATCGCCCTCTGAGATGTCTTTTAACATGGCAAGGAATTTCTTTATGGGACGAAAGAGTACTCTGTTTGCAAAGTAAAGCGATAGCACTACGAGAATAGTGGTGATAAGGAGCGCGGAGATAAGAACAGTCTTAAGAAAAGATATCTTTGCCGCGGACTGCTCCGTGAGAATGCCTACCGCCTTATTTGAGGCCTTGAGCAGAGCCATGTTATTACCGGTAATCTTCTGAATGGATTCCTGAAGGTTTCCCACTGAAGACATGGGGGCTGTAAGAATATCAATGTTCTTCTTAAAGGCGCCCCAGAGTGCGGCAACTTTTTGAAATTGAAGGCGTGCCTCACCGCGGCTTGGAGGCAGAGTTACCTTATAACCTTTTGTACCAACAGTCTTACCGCCGTCCTTAAGGGCAAGGAGGCTTCTGTCAAAGAGCCTTACCGTGTGTTTAAGGTTATTAAGTATCTTGCCGGAGAGTTCTTTGTTCATGCCTACTTTTAAAAAGTTCAGGCTCTCCTTGGTTATCTTCTGAGTAAGCATCCTCTGCCGTCCCGCGATATTTATAACGCTGGCATCTGATGACTGGCTCTGTACAACGTAAAAAGTAACTCCAACCGTTATCAGCATGAACGCCGCAAAGAGACTGAGCAAAAAAGTTGATTTAAAAATCAGGGTATTTGTTCTCATTTATATTTCTCCCTTTGATGAAGTACGCATATCTCTTTATGCCGTGGCGGCACCTTTCAGGAGACCGTCTTTCGCGCGGTTATGAATTAATTCATAAACCCGGTTAATAAGGCTGTCCTTGTCTACCTTGACCTCGTAGGCATCAAAACCCGCGTCTATACCGCGTTTTCTGTTTTCCTCGGTATTAAGAGAAGTAAGGGCCATGACCGGAAGGTGAGAGAGGCGTTCGTTGTTCCTTATGGCGTTTACAAGCTCATAACCGTTCATTACAGGCATCTCAATATCTGATACGACAATATCGAATGCAGCGGGTGCGGCCTGAAGCATCTCAAGACCTTTGCCTCCGTCAGAGGCTATGGTGACCTTGAAACCTGCTGAGGCAAAGTAGCGCTCTTCAAGGTTCTGAAAAAAAGGCGTGTCTTCAACAAGCAGTATATGTATCTTTCTCTCATCGTGATGCGTGGATGCTCCTGCGGCTGCGCGGCTTGGCAGGGCTTTTTCAAGAAGCGTATATACGTCAATCATCAGGGTCATCTTTTTCTCAATAATAGTTGAACCAATAACAACGGGAGAATCAATTGTGCCCTCATCCATAACAAGTGAGATGTCAAGTACATCAACAATCTCATCAGCCGCGATACCTGCTATCTGTCCTCTTGTCTTTGGGATAATGACATAGATGTCTTTGTCCTGGCTCTGCTCGTTATTCTTATTGATATAGTCCTCCACGGAGATTAGCTGAATACTTTTACCTCGGAAATTAACAAATCTTTTCCCTGCAAGGGATGTAACATCATGGCCACTGATTTTTTCAATCCTGCTTATCATGGAGAGTGAGATTCCGAAGTGCTCATCAGCGGGGTTCTTGAATATAAGAATGCTCTGCGTCTCCTGCATGGCCTTTTTACGCTCATCCTCCTCATATTGACGGGTCTCTTTCTCAAAGCTCTCAAAGCGGAACCCGGCTTTTTCGATAATGCCGCCTATGTTGAGAATCATGGCTACGTGACCGTCTCCCATAATGGTAGCGCTGGCAAAAATCTTACAGGACCTTACGATCTGTGGCATGGGTTTGACGACAATCTCCTCAGGGTCGAGCACTGTGTCAACAAGAAGCCCGAGGTGGTTTGCGCCGTAGCGCATTACAATAAGGCGCCTGATGCCTTGTGAGTTATCGCTCTCATCGTTATCTGTATCGGCGGTTCCTTCAGGCCGCGGCTCCACGGCTTTTGTGTGTGGGGCGTGCTCTCTTCTTTCCAGAATATGAGCAAGACTTATTACGGGAAGGAGCTTGCCTCTTAGACGAAAGACACTCTGACCTTCAATCTCCTCAAGCTGCTCTGCAAGATCCTGCTCTCTGATACGGACGATCTCCGTAATATCAACCTGCGGGATGGCAAAGGTATTTGCGCCTACCGTTACTATGATAGATGGAAGGATGGCAAGGGTAAGGGGAAGGCGTACCGTGAACAGAGTGCCCTCGCCGGGTGTGGACTGCAGGTCAATGGTGCTGCCCAGCTTTTCAAAGCTCCTCTTTACCACATCCATGCCCACGCCTCTGCCTGATAGCTCCGAGACCTCGGTGACAGTAGAGAAACCGGGGTGAAAGATGAGATTTACAAGCTCTTTATCACTCATCTTTTTAGCCTCATCATCTGAGATGATTCCTTTATCAAGGGCCTTTTCTTTTATCATCACAGAATCAATGCCCCCGCCGTCATCCTCAACTTCAATAACAACGAGCCCGCCTTCGTGTGATGCACGAAGGTTTATAAGACCGGTGTCTGATTTCCCAAGCCTTACCCTCTCATCAGGGGACTCAATGGCATGGTCCACGGAGTTTCGTATCATATGAGTAAGCGGGTCTGAGAGGACCTCGATAATGGAGCGGTCAAGCTCAACATCCTCGCCCTCAACGACAAGGTTTATTTTTTTATCCACCTTGCGCGCCATGTCCCGGACAATTCGTTTGAATTTACTGAAGACAGCTCCAACAGGCTGGAGGCGTGTCTTCATTACATTCTCCTGCAGCTCGGTAACACGCTGAGAGTGGTCGATTAGAATATTGTTGTTTTTTTTGTCTGCGTATTGACGGAGAAGCTGATTGCGTCCAAGAACAATCTCACCTGCAAGGGCCATGATCTTGTCAAGTAGGTCAACGCGTACACGTACGGTATCCGATGAGGGCGAGACCTTGGAGCTCTCTTTTTTTTGCTGTACTGGCAGTTTGCTTGCCTTGGGTGCTGTTGCTCTGGGATTGGATTTTTTTGGGGTTACTTTTTTTAGGACCTTATCCGGGACCGTTGCTTTTTTAGATGCCACCGGCTCTGAATCGAGTTCATCTTTGTGCTTATCATTTTTTTTCAAGTTGGATAGAGCCTTGCAGTCTACTGTACTTACATCATCTTCAGCCAGGCCCGCGGACTCGGTGAGGAGGGTTTTTTCAAGTATTGAGGCAAAGAGCAGCCGCAGTGAAGCGGTTTGTTCAGCGGCGAGTTTTTTAACGGACTCGCTCTCGGTTATATCGGGCCTTGAGGCAACGATGATACCAATGGAAGAGAGAAATTCTATCTGTTCTCTTATGGCCTTTTCCCGTTCTGCGCTCTCACCGCAAAGGTGTATGGTTAAGGAGTACAGATGATGCCCTCTGGAGACAGCCTGCTCTGTTGCATCGTGATACTCCTCAACCCTCCACACACCATTTTCATGCTTGTCTCGGGGCGGCTCTGCCTCTTCAGACGCTGTAGTAAGAGTTGTAGAGGGCTCACCTGACATTAAGGCCTCAATGAGCGCGATCTCCTCAGATACATCAACCTCATCGCTTGTTGTAACATCCTCAACCATGCCCTCAAGTTTATCCAGTCCCTTTAGAAGCACATTAATCAGCTCCGGGGTGGTGGATATTGAGCGGTCCCTTACCCTGGCCATGAGGTTTTCCATTATATGGCTGAGCTCGGTAATGTTTGTAAGCCCGAAAAATCCGGCTGAACCTTTAATGGAGTGTATGGCCCTGAAAACGGTATTGATTACCTCGGCGTCTGTATCATCACCTTTTTCCTCCATGGTAAGCAAAGAGGGCTCAACGACTTCAAGATGTTCCTTGGACTCCTCAATGAAGAGGGCCAGCATCTCGTTGTCGCTGTAGTCGTTATTTTCGCTCATCTTAAGTCTCTCTTGATTATTGTATAAACCTCTGACATTACATAGTCACTGAAGTATAAAAGCCTCTGAATTTGCGCGTGATAGGTCTCAGGCAACTTTTGAGAACCCCTTGGTCTTAAAAAAGCTCTTGTACTTCATGTCCGTGCCCATTATGTGTTTTGTGAGCCAGTCCTTTAGAAAACCCATGAGCTTCATATCAATCACCGCGCTGCCTTTCTCGCACTCGTCCTTAAAGGCGCAGAGTTGTTCAACAAGTTTTATATGTTTTTCGTGTTGATCCTCGTATCCCTCATAACCGGCGTTTTGCATTAGTTCCTCTTCTTTACCAAAGTGCTTATTGGTGTAATCAAGGAGCTCGCCAAGTATGGCAACTACTCGGTCTTTTTCCGCGCCAAGCACCATTGCCTCGTGTACATTATTTATGAGAGTAAAGAGACGCTTGTGCTGAGCATCGAATATCTCCACGCCAACACTGTAACGGTCATGCCAGGTTATGAATGGTCGCACTTTAGCCGTAGCTGTTTTCTGTGCCTGCACCTGACCGTTCCTCTTGTTAAACTGTTCTTCTATAATAAATTGACCAACCAGGTCATTAAGGTTGCCGCTTACCGTGGATAGGTCATCAATGCTCTGATGCACCTCTTTTACCGAGCCAAGGGCGTTTTCAGACGTCTCTTCCACTGTCTGTATGCCTGAGGCAACCTCCTTAACGCGTACCGCGGCCTCCTGGATGTTATCGGAGATATTCATTACTCCTCTGGAGAGCTCTGCAGCGTTTTTTGCTACCTCTTCGGCACCAAGGGCAGTCTCCTCAATGTTACGCGTTACGTTTTCCATGTCCGTCACTGTCTGCACCGTGGTCTTGGATATCTCATTGGTCGTTGCGTCTTGCTCTTCCACTGAGGCTGCTATTGACGTATTTATCTCGTTTATATCATTTATGGTAGAGGCAACTTTATCGATGGCCTTGACCGCTACCTTGGTATTGCTCTGCATCTCTTCAATCTGTTTTACCACCTCTTTTGTTGCATCAGCGGTCTGCCTTGCAAGCTCCTTTACCTCGTTTGCCACAACTGCGAAACCTTTTCCGGCCTCTCCCGCGCTTGCCGCCTCAATAGTGGCGTTAAGGGCAAGCAGATTCGTGCGGTCTGCTATGTCGTTTATTACCTCAATAACCTTGCCAACAGTATCTGCGCTGGTGCTGAGTTCTTTCATCAGCACCTCTGCCTCAACCGCTTTTTCCGTGGCGTCTGTGCTGATCTCAGCGGCCCTGGTTGTATTCTTCGTAATCTCGCTTACAGTGGAACTCATCTCCTCAATGGCCGCGGCAACAGTATGTACGTTGGAGAGGACATCTTTTGTCGTAGTAGCAACTTCCACCATCTTCTGACTCATCTCTTCGGCGGCGGCGGAGACGTTTGTAACATTTGCCGAGGCCACCTCGGCTGCGCCGGCCACGGTCTCTACATTGGTGGTAACCTCGCCGGAGGTAAGAGATACGGATTTTGTATTTGAGGACATGGACCCCGTATCTATCTCCATCTGAGAGGAGGCCGCGTACAGATCCTGTGAGTGCTCGGAGAGGGTGCCTGCGTTGGACTTTATCTCGCCTATCATCTTCTTGAGCTTGTCAAGGAAGGTGTTAAAGTATCTGGCAAGCTCACCCAGCTCATCATGTGATGAGACCTCTATCTTTTTCGTAAGGTCTCCATCACCCTCTGATATGTCTTTAAGCATGGCTATGGTTTTTTTAATCGGTCCTGTGATGGATCCTGCAATTAGGGTTGATAGAATAATACTGATTAAAATGGCCCCCGTGAGCAGCAGTATGCTTAATTTCTTTGAATGCTCTGCCCAGTTATGAAGCATGGTAAGGTTGGAGTCGAGGTCCGCAAGTTTTTCATCTGTTATTTTTTTTGTCTGATTATTTATCTTATCGGCGGCCATATCAAATTCGGACATGACCTTATTTCCAAGAGCCGGCCCTCCTGCCACATATGCCTGCGCCATCTTCACTCCAACGGCATAGTACTCGTCATAGGATTGGTTTATAGCGTCAAGCCTGGCAAGCATCCCGGCATCGTCCTTGAATATACCTTTTAAAACGCTTAGCTCTTTTTTGAAGTTAGCGGCCCATGACTCAGCTTTTTTGAATCCGTCATTAAGACCATTACGCCCTCTCGTGGCACTGATGTCCGTTAGCCACTGCTGTGTCTGGTTGACCGCTGTTCTCATGCTGAGGGTGGCGAGGGCGGATTTCAGAGAGACATGCTCAATATTGGTTATCTCTTTTTTTGTATTGTTTGATACAGCTATACTGTAGATGCCGATGAAGAGGATGAGCCCGAGGACCAGACCAAAACCGAGAAATAATTTTGTACGAATCTTGAGATTATTCAGTATATTGATTGACATAAAACTCTCCTTTTTTTACGAGAATTATTAATTATGCATAGACAAGAGATTCTATGGCGGAGCTTACAGGGGCTCTCTGATTACGGCCTTTTGCCCCGGTGTCTAAGGTGAGGTCATGGAGCGTGAGTATCTCAAGGTGATGGTCTTGCTCACAGTATTATTATCGTATGTGTTGTTAATATCTTTAGGGAATATCCGTAATCCGGGGTTAATTCTCATAATGCTGCCCCTCTCTCTCTTGTTTATTCTGAGTATTAAGAGTTTCTCTTTCTCGGGTGGCTGTGCACTTCGTAGAGCCGGTTTACGTGCTGAGGGTAGTATTTTGAAGATGGGGCCACGTGGGGGTGGCAGGGAGCGGGAGATGATAAAATGGGTTGCGCATTAGCGTAACCCCTTGAATGAAAGGCAAGTTTCTCATTTCTCGGAAACTAATCGGCCCAACCTGGCAGCGGTGAGAGGATTCAAGACTTATTTTAGCCCCGTAACGGTAGGGGTTACATTGGTACCTTAAGCGACACTTGAGAGGCATAGATTCTTAAAAAATAGGTGCTGACCCTATTTTCTCCGCCCCTATTATCTCATGCAAAAGAATGGTTTGATTGTAAGCAAATCATAACTATGTTATTATAATAGAAATATCATCTTGGAGTATATTTTGCATTAAAATCGCAGGGTATGTAGCTTCGCGGTTTTTTTTATGCCTTCGTGTCTACGTATTACAAGGAATCATCCATATGATAAACAGACATAAAAAGCTGAGAGTGCTGCAGGTGGCGACACTTAACCAGCCAATCAGGCCTGACCTCGGTTATAGTCCCATAGAGACAGTCATTTATAACCTCGATAAAGGTCTCCATTTATTAGGTCACAGGTCTATTGTTGCCTGTTCACGCGATTCCATAGTCGCCGGGGAACATTACGTGACAGTCGATAAAAGTATCGGTGAGCATTGGAGCAATACCCCCCCGTTGCTACGTCAGAACAGGCACACCCATCTTTCAAAGGCGCTTGAGAGGATAGAGAAAGGCGATATTGACGTCATACACACCCATGATATGGAAGCGGTCGAGTTCTTATATGACGTTGCATCCAGGATGCGGATACCTATTGTTATGACAGTTCATGTAGGCGTAAAAGAAAGCCCCTTCATGGGGGCTCCTCACCAACTCTGGCGCAACCCCAAATCAGCTCCACCGGTGTATTGCGTTGCGATAAGCGAGTATCAAAAGAAGCAATATAAGGAGCAGTTAAGTAAAGCGACTGTCATCTACCACGGCATTGAAGTTGAACAATTTCCGGTAAAAGACAGACCGGACAAAGGGAGCTATTTGTTCACTATCGGCAGGATAACCCCGGTCAAGGGGCAGGATAAGGCCATAGAAGCTGCCAAGAAAACAGGTTCCAAACTCATCATTGCCGGTTGTGTCCAGAACAAAGCCGCTGACAGGGAGTTTTTTGCAGGCTTGAAGGACTCAATAGACCTCTCGGTTGAAGTAGGCAAATACCCGCTCGACAAAGACTATTATGAGAAAGTAATAAGGCCGCTCTTGGAGAGCGAGTATCAGATTATCTACATCGGAGAGATCAGCAGCGAGCAAAAAAAACATTGGTACCGTCATGCGCGAGCCACTCTATTCCCCATACAATGGGGTGAGCCCTTCGGGCTTGTAATGGTCGAGTCAATGGCGTGCGGCACGCCTGTTATTGCATTTAATCGAGGCGCAGTTCCGGAGATAATAGTGGACGGTAAAACAGGGTTCGTGGCGGACTCCATTAACGCCATGGCCGAGGCGGTGCGTCGCATAGACCTTATCGATCCACATGAATGCCGAAGTCATGTTCAAAAACATTTTTCCATAGCAAATATGGCCCGCAAATATTCGGAATTGTATCAATATGCGCTCAGCGACCGTAAAAATATCATACGCCGAAAATTGCCCGTTAATCGGAAACCTTTACCTCCCCTTAGCACCACGATACGATAGCCGGAAAATAAACTATGCCAAAAGACATTCCCGTAAGCAATGGAAACCTTCTCTTGAACTTTGACTCTGATTATAGGATCAGGGACATTTACTTTCCCCATATAGGGCAGGAGAACCATTCACAGGGACATCCCTTCAGGTTCGGAGTGTGGGTGGATGGTCGCTTCTCCTGGCTTGGTTTGGAATGGGAAAAAGACCTGAGGTACCGCGATAACAGCCTCGTAACCGATGTCTTGCTGAAAAACGAGGCTCTGGG
>JAJRZX010000064.1 GCA_024275045.1 Deltaproteobacteria bacterium | reverse complement strand
GTCAGTGTCAGTGAGATCACGCTGCCACTCAAGTAATTGCCGTAACCATGCGAATCTCTTGTAGTCTTTGTAGTCTTCTTCGCCCGTGCCGCCGCCCTCTTTATACTTCCAGTGCGAGGCGATTCCGTACTCTGCCACACGGTGCATCTCCTGAGTTCTTATCTGAATCTCCATTCTCACGCCATATGGGCCGATGACAATGGTATGAAGGGATTGATAGAGGTTGAGTTTGGGTAGAGCAATGTAGTCTTTAAAATTGCCGGGCACGGGTTTCCATATTGAATGAATTATGCCAAGGCTGGCGTAACACTCCTTAACATCCTCTACAATCACGCGCAGCGCGATAATATCGTGTATATCCTCGAACTCAAGGTCCTGGGCTATCATCTTTCGCTCTATGCTGTAAAGGTGCTTGAACCTGCCCGTTACCTCTGCGCTGATACCGTGCTCGGTAAGTGTCTCTTCTATGATGGCACGGGCGTTGCCCGTGTACTTATTCCATGTCTCACGCTCTTTTGAGACGTTCTCATTCAGCCACTGAAAGCGCTCAGGCTCTACAAAACGAAAGGACAGGTCCTCAAGCTCCGTCTTAATCCAGCCAATACCCAGCCGATTTGCAAGAGGGGCGTATATATTAAGGGTCTCTTCGGCTATGCGCCGTTGTTTATCAGAGCGGTGGTGGGAGAGCGTTCTCATATTATGGAGTCTGTCGGCAAGCTTAATGAGGATTACCCGAATATCACGGCTCATGGCCAGAATCATCTTGCGGTAATTCTCCGCCTCATGATCCTCACGGTTCTCAAAAGTAATGCGGCTTATCTTTGTAACGCCGTCTACAAGAGAGGCTATCTCAGGGCCAAAGGTCTCTTCTATCTTCTCAAGAGTAGTGTAAGTATCCTCAACAGTATCATGAAGCAGCCCTGTGACTATGGACTGGGTGTCCATCTTCAGCTCCGCGAGGATGTGTGCCACCTGCAGGGGATGTACAAGATAGGGCTCACCTGAGAGGCGAGTCTGCCCTTTGTGTACCATGCCCGAGTATAGATAGGCCTTCTTAAGAAGCTCTATATCAGCCCTTGGGTTGTACGTGGTCACCATCTCCACTATGTCTTCAAATCTAACCATAAGGGTACTCAATGCTTAAAATTAAAGGTATATACTTATATAATTTACCGTAAAATGGAGTTTTTTTCAATACCCTTAGGCCTTTTCACACCTCAGCGTTCTTTACCGGGTTAAGCAGAGAGGCTCTGCAGGAGGGGCAAATGCCCCATGGCGTACATTTTATCTATACCTTGCTTTAGGATATTGATTTTGTTATATTTCTAAGATGACTAAATCAATATTTTCCCTTAAGCGGCTCCTTGCTTACGCCGTGATAAGTTTATTCCTTTTATCTGCCCTTGTACTTGGTTTTTACGCCTATCTCATAATGACCCTGCCGGACCTTGAGGCCCTGCAGCATTACGAGCCCAACCTTGTGACACGCGTGTACTCAGATGACGGCTCCATGATAGGCGAGTTTTATATAGAGCGCAGGGTTGTTGTGCCTATTGAGCAGATACCGGATCATCTCATAAAGGCCTTTCTTGCCGCCGAGGATGCCGAGTTTTACCAGCACGAGGGTATTAGCTACGTTGGCATTATGCGCGCTTTTTACAAGAACCTCTCCGCAGGTAAGATCGTACAGGGTGCCTCTACCATTACTCAGCAGGTGGCCAGAGGTTTCTTTCGCTCCCCTGAGAAAAAGATACTGCGAAAAATAAAAGAGATGATACTTGCCAGAAGGATTGAGAAACGCCTGAATAAACAAGAGATACTCAGCCTTTACCTTAACCAGATATATCTGGGCAAGGGCTCATACGGTGTGCAGGCCGCCTCTCAGGCGTATTTTGACAAGAACGTAGAAGACCTTGACCTTGCCGAGGCCGCTCTTATGGCAGGACTTCCCAAGGCCCCGAGCAGGTACTCGCCTTATATTAACTTCTTATTATCTAAAAAACGGCAGGAGTTTATCCTCCAGCGCATGGTGGAAGAGAGATTCATCACCTCCAATCAAGCAGACTTTGCAAAGGCCGAGAAAATCGTACTTAGGCCCAACATTACAAAGTCCCTCTGGGTGGGTCCTTATTTTACCGAGCACATCAGAAGGTATATTGAGGATATTTACGGCGATGATATGCTCTACAAGGGCGGACTCAATATCTACACCACCCTGAACGTTGGGCTGCAGAAGGCCGCCAATGAAGCCGTTGCAAAAGGGCTCAGGGATTTTGACAGAAGACGGGGCTACCGCGGCGCCATTCGCACCATTACCGACCCTGATGAGCTGGCTGCCTATATAGAGAAACTTACCGCTGAGCGCAAGAAAAAGTCTCCTGTGGCCGAGACTGTGCTTGAGGGCGTTATTACGGATATTAATACAAAGACAGGGCGTATCAGAGTGAATTTAGGTGGTCTCGAGGGTGTGATGACAAAAAGGGGCTACCGCTGGGCAAGGCGATACAACCCTGACGGCAAACCCGAGGGGGTGAGGCTGGCAAGCGCCATAAAGGCATTTCATATAGGCGACGTGATTAACGTCAAGGTCTTGCATGATACAGTGGAGACACCGATACCCGTAAGCCTTTACCAGGCCCCTCTTGTGCAGGCTTCTTTACTGGCCATAGACCAGGCAACGGGTTATATAAAGGCTATGGTGGGAGGCGGGGACTTCTCAAAATCAGAGTACAACAGGGCCATTCAGGCCAAGCGTCAGCCCGGCTCGGCCTTTAAACCTATTATATACTCCGCGGCCTTTGACAAAGGGTTCACCCCTGCCACCGTTATCATGGACACGCCCATAGTCTTTGAGGACAGCGATAACGCCCTGCAGTGGCGCCCGAGAAACTACGACCAACGCTTCGGCGGGCCTACTACCGTGCGAGAGGCACTTGCAAAATCAAGAAATGTCGTTACAATTAAGATATTAAAGAAGATCGGCATTAATTACTGCATTAATTACGCAAAAAAGCTCGGTATAACCACGCCAATGACCAAAGACCTCTCCCTGGCCCTTGGTTCAAGTGCTGTAACGCTCTATGATCTCACCTCTGTTTTTTCCGTCTTTGCCAACAACGGAAAAAAATCCGAGTCCCTCTTTATCACAAAGATTATAGACAAGGACGGAGTTGTAATAGAGGACAACGCGCCAAGTTCCACTGAGGTCATATCTCCGCAGACAGCATACCTTATGACAAAGATGCTGGAGGGCGTAATTGAGCACGGCACGGGCTGGCGCGCAAAGAGCCTGGGTAGACCCGCCGCAGGCAAGACCGGCACTACCAACGGCCTTAATGACGCATGGTTCCTGGGTTATGTACCCTCACTTACAACAGGGGTGTGGGTAGGTTATGATAATGAAAGAAAACTTGGCCGACACGAGACCGGCTCACGAGCCGCTCTGCCCATATGGGTATCTTTTATGAAAGCCGCCACAAAAGGTAAACCCGTTAACGAGTTCAAGGCCCCCGAGGGCGTGGAGTTCGCACGCATAGACGCGGAGACCGGTGAGCTGGCAACTCCCTATACCAAGAACTCAATCTTCGAGGTCTTTAAGACCGGCACCGCGCCCACAAAGCACTCCGGGCCGGAGATTGTCATAGAAGACGAAGACATGCCCTTAAGAGACGACTCGGCAGCACCACTTGATAACGGCAATACCGCTGCTGAATAAAGGTTCAGATGAAGAAACTTGTAGACAGTTATAAACGCCAGATAAAGTATCTGCGCATCTCCGTCACCGACAGGTGCAACCTTCGCTGCCTGTACTGCATGCCCGCAGAAGGCGTTAAGCTTGCGCCACCTGACTCCATACTGCGTTATGAGGAGATACTGCGCGTTGCCCGCCTTGCCGTAGAGTACGGAGTTACCTCTATACGAGTAACAGGCGGAGAGCCCCTTGTACGTAAAGGCATCGTGGATTTCATAGGAGAGCTCTCGGGACTAAGGGGTCTTGAAGACATAAGCATTACCACAAACGGCGTGGTCTTAAGCGAGTTTGCCGCGCCGCTGAAAAAGGCCGGTCTTAACAGGGTAAACGTAAGCCTTGATTCCCTTAAAAAAGACCGCTTTGCAAAAGTAACAAGAGGCGATAAGCTCGGCGCCGTGCTGAAGGGCCTTGATGAGGCCCATGCCGCGGGGCTTAGACCCGTAAAGATAAACATGGTGGTTATTAAAGGGTTTAATGATGACGAGATAGTGGACTTTGCCCGTATCTCAATAAACAAACCCTTTCACGTACGCTTTATCGAGTACATGCCCTTTAATACCGAGGAGGGCTGGGATAGAGAAAAGTGCATCAGCGCAGATGAGATTAGAGATATTATCGCCGGTGAACTGGACCTTGAGCCCATAAATGAGCGCGGCGCTGGCGCTGGGCCTGCAAGGCGGTTCAAGGTAAAAGGCGGACTCGGGGAGCTGGGTTTCATCAGCCCTGTTACACAGCATTTTTGCGGCGAGTGCAATCGCCTGCGCCTTACGGCAGACGGCAAGATACGGGCCTGTCTGTTCTCGGATACAGAGGTAGACCTTAGAGAGGCCCTTCGTAACGGCTCAGGTGACAGCGTTATTAAAGACCTGCTCTTTCGCTCTGTTATGGAAAAACCCGCAGGCCATCAGATTAATGAGAATATCTTTAAAAAATGCGCACGCACCATGTCCCTTATCGGCGGATAGGACCTTACTTTATTTTAGAAAAAAGAAAGTAAGCAAAGAAAACCAACGGGGAATATAAAATTGCCCGGTTCATTGTGCCCCCAGAGGCCCATCGGAGCCACAGGGCATTGCACAACCGTTAAAAAATTTCTTTTGGAAAAAAGAAAGTAAGCAAAGAAAACCAATAACAAGAAAGGCCCCTTCAGATTGAAGGGGCCTTTCTTGTGTATGTACCATGTATTATTAGCTGTTAAACACAACCTATCATTCCTACCAGCCAAGCTTCAGCCGCTCGGCAAGCCTTGGCGATAGGCCGGCCTCTATAATCTTGGCCACGGTGGCGTCAATATCATACTCTACCCTTAGAAAGGTAATCTCGGATTTTTTTGTATCATATATGACATATGAGCCGCGGGGGTCTTTGTCACGGGACTGCCCCAGTCCGCCGGGATTTATCAGGTAGCTGGCGCCCTTTTTCAGCTTTACCGTATTATCAAGGTTCATTCTTACGGATTCATTGGCCCCAAGGTAAGAGATGGGCACATGGGTATGGCCGAAGAAACAGATGCTCAGCCCCTTAACCTTATCAAGGAGCTTGAAGTTTCTAAGGGCATCCGCGGCTCCGTATATATAACGGTCCTTATCATTAATAGAGCCGTGTACAGCGTAAAACGCGCGGCCAACACGGATAGAATCCGGCAAGGAGGCAAGAAAAGCCTTATTCTCCTCTGTAAGCACGCCTCTGGTCCACTCAATGGCATCTGAGGCAAGAAGGTTGAACTCCGAGAGGTCTTCAATACCCGCGGCCATAGAGTCGTGATTGCCCATTACGCAGGGTATGTTTTTCTCCCTCATAAGGTCAATGCACTCATTGGGGTTAGCGTTATAACCCACGAGATCTCCAAGGCAGACTATCTTGTCAACGGGATGCTTCTCAAGACTCTCAAAAAAAGAGGTCAATGCCTCTATATTAGCGTGCACATCTGAAATTATTGCATAACGCATATGTATTGTATTACCTCATAAATAGGTGTTTGTTTGTTGATAAGGCTTGAAGGGGCCGCAGTCTCTGCCCCTCAAAAAAAGAGGTCTTAACCGTCCTCGGTGCCGGCCGGTTAATGTAGGATAGGCTTGAAGTTATCACCCTGCCGGCTCTGAAAACCCGTCTGCAGGGGGTCGTCCATAAAGTTATCACGGCACTTCTTGCAGAGTATAAGTATAAGGTCTTTTGAGATATCCTCATCTACCTTTGCTATATCCATATCTTCCATTGCATCAAGAAAAGTATTAATACCATCCTCAATACCCTCGGAACTGTCCTCGTCAATATAACCATCAAAATCAGCGAAGCTGCGTATCTCAACTACGTATTTCAGTGCCTCGGGGCTAATGTCCAGGCCGCAGTTCTGACACCTTAGTTTTTCCATCTTACGCGGCCCCCTCGCCGCTATTACATGGCCCTTTGAAGGACCGTTACATCAGTTGAATCGTTACGAAAAATCTACTCTAATGTGTAAAGCTTACCCCTAAAAAGGTGTATTGTCAATCTCAATTGATGTGTATTTGCGCACTTTGCCTTCTCTTCAGTAGAGGCACCGGCAACTCTACGGGGTCCGTGCAATGGCTCTGAAATCATGTTATATTTCAAGTTAAGGATAGGCTCTCTTATGGATATAAACGGACTTATAGCTGAGATTAAAAAAAGGCAAGACCTTAAAGATGTGGCGCACCACGAGGTTTTTGCCGGCAGCGCCGCGAGTACCGGTCCCTGGCCGCGGGGCATAGCTCCGATAATACGCGAAAAACTTCTTGAAAAAGGTCTTAAAAACCTCTACACCCACCAGTGCGAGGGCATAGAGGCACTGCTTGGCAGGGAAAATATCGTTATTATGACCCCTACGGCAAGCGGAAAATCCCTTATATACCAGATACCAATACTTCAGGCCATCCTGGAAGACCCATCTGCCACCTCACTTTATATATCCCCCCTAAAAGGGCTCCTCCATGATCAGCAGAGGGCTTTTAAGGAGATTGCCGCAGGCATTATACCCTCCGGCAGCAGCGGAGAGGGAACCGCAAAAAAAAGGGGCAAACCACTGGGGCTATCTGAGATATATGATGGGGATACCACCTCTTACAGGAGAAAAAAAATACGCCGGCACCCCCCTGCTCTGGTCCTTACAAACCCGGATATGATTCACCTTGCCATAAACGCCTACCATCAGCAGTGGCAGTTGTTTTTAAAGAGGCTTAAATACATTGTCATAGACGAGGTGCACTCATACCGCGGGGTCTTTGGCTCACATGTGGCAAACGTATTAAGGCGCCTGCAGAGGATACTCAGACACTACGGGGTGAACCCTCAATTCATAGCATGTTCCGCTACCATAGCCAACGCTGAGGAGCTCTGCACGGATCTTACGGGCCTTGACTTCAGGCTAATAAGCAAGAGCGGCGCTCCCTCGGGGAGACGTAACTTCATATTCATCAACCCGGCCTCAAGACATAGCCCTTATACGGTAGCAACAAGGTTATTCGCCCTCTCAATTACAGAGGGACTGCGCACTATCGCATTTACAAAAGCGCGTAAGATTACAGAGCTCATGCACTCCTGGGTTAGTAAATCAGTGCCTGAACTACGGGAGAAAATATCAGCCTACAGAGCGGGTTTTTTGCCCGAAGAGAGGCGCGAGATTGAGAGGTCGCTCTTTTCCGGCGAACTTCAGGGAGTTATCACCACAAGCGCCCTTGAACTTGGCCTTGATATAGGCGGACTTGATGTCTGCATACTGGCAGGGTATCCCGGCACCATAAGCAGCACCTGGCAAAGGGGCGGCAGAGCGGGCAGGTCCGGACGCGACTCACTTATTGTTCTTGTAGCCATAGAAGACGCCCTTGACCAGTACTTTATGAATAATCCCGAGGATTTTTTTTGTCGCAACGTAGAGGCCGCTGTACTGGATATGGAGAACCCCGTTATACTGAAACCCCACCTGCTCTGCGCCGCGGCTGAGCTTCAGTTAAAATCCACGGATACTCTATATAATGTACGAGCTCATAGAGACCTTCTAAATGAACTGCAAGACGAGGAAAAGCTCCGCTACTGGCAAAAGGGGGATATCTGGTACCCACGCACCAAATACCCGCAAAGAGAGGTCTCCATACGCGGATGCGGACGGCCATACAGTATTATTACCGCTAATGGGCGCCTTATAGGCGAATCAAGCTCACAGAGAGTCTTTCATGATCTCCACCCCGGTGCCATATATATGCATGGCGGTAACCTCTATAAGGTCAAGATACTTGACCCGGGAAAGGGCTCTGTCACGGTCGAGGCCGCTGATAATACTCATTATCATACAACACCTATAACCAATGAAGAAATAAGCATTATTTCCATAGAAGAAAAAAAGAGACTTAATGCACTTGAGTTACACTACGGTACCCTGAAAGTACGTGAGACCGTAACCGGCTACAGGCGTAAAGAGATATCAACGGAGATAAATCTCGGCGAGTTCACACTGGTCCTGCCCCCTACTGTCTTTACCACAAAGGGCATCTGGATGGAGGTATCGCCTGATATACTGGAGGACGTAAAGGCCGAAGGGTACAGCGTGGGCGGGGCGCTCCATGCCGCCGAGCACTCGGCCATAGCCATGCTGCCGCTCTATGCACTCTGCGACCGCATGGACCTTGGGGGGCTGAGTTATGAGTTCAACCCTGACCTCGAATCAGCGGCAATTTTTATTTACGATGGTTATGAGGGCGGTGTTGGGTTGACGAAAAGAGGCTTTTATTTTATCGCGAGTTGGTTTGAGTCTACATTAAAGCTCATGGAAGAGTGCAGATGTGAGGTCTCCTGCCCCTCCTGTACGCAGGACCCGCACTGCGGCAACGGCAACGAGCCCCTTGATAAACGCGGGGCTATGATGATACTAAAGAGCTGGCTTGGTAAAGACTAAACCTGCCGGCACCTGCCAAAGCCGTAGGGTTACGTATAATCAGGCCGACTCTCCCATGTTTGCGGGGTCTTGTTGTGCGATACGGCGAAATTCTTCTAACGCCTCTCTGAGTTTTTCTGCCATCTCATCGGCGCCTTTTAACTCTCCGCTTTTAGCGGCTTTTTCAAGTTCAAAGGCAATAGATGTAACCCGCAGCGCCCCCACATTGGAGCTTGCACCTTTTATGGTATGCCCTGTTCTACGCACCGCATCGTTATTACCTCCGGCTATAGCCTCAGAAAGAGCGGATAACTGAACCGGTATATCATGGAGGTACCCTTCTATAATATCTGCGGCAAGCTCCTTATCTCCCATAAGGCGCGCATAAAACCCTTCTTTATCATAGATGTTTTTTTCTGCCTCACTCGCTTCCGCTGTTTTAATCTCACCAATCACCTTATGGTGCGGCGCGTGAACCTCTGTATCGCTCTTAATAACTCTTTTTTCATCAGGTTCTGAAGAGGCACCTGCTTTTATGAACCGCTCTATCATCTTCGCAAGGTCCCGAGGGTTGACGGGTTTTGTTATGTAATCATCCATGCCCGCCTTTAAACACTTATCGCGGTCCCCTTTAAGAGCGTTTGCCGTCATGGCAATTACAGGGATATGATTGTGCTTACCCTCATCAGACTCTCTCTCTCGTATAATACCCGTGGTCTCATAACCATCCATCTCCGGCATCTGGCAATCCATTAAAATAAGGTCATAGTCCTTAAGCTTAAGGGCCTCCAGGACCTCATGGCCGTTAGTCACGGTATCTGCTCTGTAACCGAGTTTCTCAAGTATCTTTGTACCCACTTTGCGGTTCACGGCATTATCATCGGCAAGGAGTATACGCACCTTGCGTTTCTGTGACTCTGTAATACTAAAACGCGTTATAATGGGACCGGGCTCAGTCTTATCCCTTGAGATTCCCATAACCGTTGCAAGGCAATCATGAAGTTTGCCTTCTTTTACGGGTTTGGTAAGGTAGGCGGCAAAACCGATCTCCTCAAAATACTTTGCATCCCCCCTGCTCCCCATATAGGTCATAAGAACCATATGCGTATCCCGGAGGTTAGTATCAGCCTTTATCAGACGCCCAAGGGTCTCGCCGCTCATCCCGGGCATCTGAATATCCACTACCGCTATATCATAGGGGTCTTTTTCCTGTACCGCACTGCGCAGCATGGCAATGGCCCTCTCTCCATGAGATGCCTCACTGGTTCTGCATGACCAGGAGCCCAGAATAGCCTTAAGGAGCAGCCTGTTTGTGGAGTTATCGTCTACCACCAGCACTCTTGCCCCTTTTATATCCGCTGAAGGTTCTTCTTTTACAAGAGCAGCGGCAGGTTGTTTTTTAAGGCATATATTAAACCAGAAAGTAGAGCCCTCGCCTTCTCTGCTCTGTACACCGATATTGCCATCCATCATCTCTATAAGCCTCTTGGATATTGTAAGCCCAAGCCCTGTGCCGCCGAATTTTCGGGTAGTAGAGGCATCGGCCTGAGTAAAGGGGCTGAATAACATCTCAATCTTCTCCGAATTTATGCCCACGCCTGTATCGCTCACCTCAAAACGTATATTGGCCAGAGACTTATCTTCACTTACAAGGAGCACCTTTATTACCACCTCGCCCTTCTCCGTAAACTTTATGGCATTTCCCGTTAGATTTATAAGCACCTGACGAATTCGCCCCGGGTCGCCGCGAAGCAGAGAGGGCACCTCCGGGGAGATAAAGGAGACAAACTCAAGGCCCTTGCCCTGAGCGCGAAGGGCAAGTAAATCAGAAAAATCCTCAATGGTGGTACGAAGATCAAAGTCCAGTATCTCAAGCTCCATCTTGCCTGCTTCTATCTTAGAAAAATCCAGTATGGAGTTTATAAGGGCAAGCAGCGCGTTGGCGCTCATCTGTACGGTCTCGGCGTAATCACGCTGGTCTCTGTCAAGGTCAGTGCCAAGGAGCAGCTCCGTCATACCAATAACACCGTTCATGGGGGTGCGTATCTCGTGGCTCATATTGGCAAGAAACTCGCTCTTGGCGCGATTGGCCTCCTCTGCCCTGTCATGAGCCTCTACGAGCTTTCTGTTGCCCTTCTCAAGGATTACGAGCATCTCATTAAAGGTCTCGCCAAGGTCAAGAAATGCGTTGGACCTTGCACCGGTGTACACCTCGCAGTTCCTGCAATACTCGAGTTTTTCAGGATACTTTTCCTGCACCTCACCGCCGCAGGTAGTGCCCTCTAACTCCCAGCACCTCAGGTTATCAATACGCTTGTAAGACGGACAATCTCTCTCACCGCAGTCATTGCCGTCAAGACCTTTTTCTTCCCAGCATAGGAGCAGCGACCTGTTATCAAAACGTACTGATGTATCGTTATCAAAGGCCACCTTCTGCATAACCCTCTTAATCTCATGGGCAGTGCTGCTAAGGCGGTTGTTAAGGTCAGAGAGGCTTCGGTTACTCTTCTGCAGGGCCAGCGCCGCGCTCTTGCTCTCAGTAATATCAGTCATGATAATACCAATGCCGCCTGTAACCTTAAAGGCCTTTATCTGCAGGAAGCGTTCTGTCTCATTTAGTTCAAGCACATACTCTCCCGCAAAGTACGGGAGCCCGCTCTTTAAGGTCTCCTTAAGGTCTGTGATAATACCGCATTCCTCAAGGCCGGGAAAAAGCGTCTCAATATAGAGTTTATTGGCAACGCTCGCTGATGTGCCGCATATTTTCGTCCCTCTTTTGTTAATTAATGAGATCTTAAGGTCACTGTCAAGGATAATAAAAATATCAGTGGCATCGTTCATAAAACACTCAAGGCGCTCTTCTTTCTCCAGTATAATCTCAGCGGTCCTTCTTCTCTGTTTTATCTCCCGTATTAAAAGAAAGAGAATAAAAACCGTTACCACAAGCACGAGAAAGAGAACACCAAGGGTGAGCATAAAAGAGTTATAGGCACGCTTGGAGAGGTTTTCGGTAATTGCATATAATTCATTATTCAATGAATCACTTAAGTCCTGAAAAAGATCAATTTTCCTGGTAATAATCTCAAACCACTCCATGCCGATAATCCCGTGAAGATCACCGCCCGGGCCGCCTGAGATAATAATATTGCGCATGTTCCGTACTCTTGCAGGCAGAGGCCCCTTCATTACTTCAAGAAAAGCTTCTCTTGTATCCTTATCCGCCGTATGAATGAAAAACTCACGAAGTATCTTTTGTCGCGCTATAAGTCCGATAAAACGCGTGTAAGTCTGCACATCAAAAGCGCCCCTGATAAAGCCCTCAGCGCCTATGGCACGTTCTTGGCCCATGTTTTCTTTGTAATGGATAAAACTTACATAAGTATTAATATGATTGGCAAGATCAATTGAAGATGATTTTTCTCCAACCATTACAGTTACATCAAAAATGGCGTTTATGAGATCCGTATAATAGGCGAAAATATCCTCGCTTGCGGCTTTTTTGGTGTCAACACCGTCACGATGCTGACCTAAGGCAGAAAGCCTGATATTTACAGTGTTTATAAAGCTCATTACATTATCGTTAATATGCTCTCCGCCGACTTTTGCCATATAGAGCTCTATTCTCTTTATGGCTCTGTTAGTCTTACCACGTTGTGAAGAGATTTTTTCTATTACCGCGGCGTTATTTCGCGTCATAAAGGCGTTGGTAAGGCCCCGTTCCACCTGAAGTGAGTCCGCGAGGTTATTCATATGGCGGATAAGCACTATAAGGTCATGCGTCTCGCTCATCTCGCGGTATACGTTCCAGTGATTAAAGGCGCTATTTGACGAAAACCAGAGCAGACCCGTTAAAGGCAGGATTACGGCAAATATTATACGCCTGTAAACACTTAAGTTTTTTGACATAAGCAGTTTTTATCAGAATCAGAGTTAAAGGCTCTTTTACGCCGAGTTAAATCGTTTACATATGATCATGAGAACCCGCGGGCAGATACCGCCGCAAGATAAGCGGATACAGAATAATTTTGAAGTTCTTCTACGAAAAAAAACATAGAATACACCACTCTTCTTAACCTAATTATATATCGGACAAAAAAAGACCCCCTTTAATCAGGAGGTCTTTAAACTGAGGTTCGTGATATTTAATTAGATAAGCTATCTTAGTCCAGTGTCTTAGCTCTTAGCTTTGGGGGGTTCTCTTTTTTATCAAGCTCCAGCGCCTCGGCATCAGGGGGCTCACCGCCGATTTTACTAAGCTCATGGGCAACGGCATCCCCCATCTCAGAGCAAGACAAAAGGGTTGTGCCATCTTTGCTTGCGTCATAGATATCCGCGGTTCTAAGCCCCGCGCCAAGCACAGCCTCTACGGCATCTTCAATGGCAGCGGCAGGCTCCGGCATATTAAATGAGTAACGCATCATAAGGGCGCATGAGAGTATAGTGGCAAGGGGGTTTGCCACGTTTTTACCTGCGATATCAGGTGC
>JAJRZX010000063.1 GCA_024275045.1 Deltaproteobacteria bacterium | reverse complement strand
CTGGCATAGCCGCGCCGGGTACAATCGGTGTAATCAACCGGTGTCCGTAACCAACTCACAACCGCTGACGTTCCTATGGGGGCACAGATATTGGTGTAATCAACCGGTGTCCGTAACCAACTCACAACTCACCGATGATGTCAAGCATCTTCGCCTTTGGTGTAATCAACCGGTGTCCGTAACCAACTCACAACTAGTACCTCGCCTGTCCTATGGCCTCCGCGGTGTAATCAACCGGTGTCCGTAACCAACTCACAACTCAAAATTCGCGTCATCGTCAAGCCCAGCTGGTGTAATCAACCGGTGTCCGTAACCAACTCACAACTCAAGGTGGACCTGCTCGGGCGCGCCTACAGGTGTAATCAACCGGTGTCCGTAACCAACTCACAACGTGGGGGTATAGGGTTATCATTTGCCCCTCGGTGTAATCAACCGGTGTCCGTAACCAACTCACAACCTGCCTGAGAGGCGAGGATCACATCACCCGGGTGTAATCAACCGGTGTCCGTAACCAACTCACAACTGCTACCATCGGCAACGGCTGTGAGCCGGGGGTGTAATCAACCGGTGTCCGTAACCAACTCACAACCCAATTGGTATATAACGAGTAAGTGCCCCAGGTGTAATCAACCGGTGTCCGTAACCAACTCACAACTAATCATCATCTGGATCTCTTTTCCATACAGGTGTAATCAACCGGTGTCCGTAACCAACTCACAACGCCTGCATTTTATCTGCTCTGGTCATTTTCGGTGTAATCAACCGGTGTCCGTAACCAACTCGCAGAGATATTTTAACCCTTTATCCTTTTTACTGCAAGGCAATTTTCCCCCCCTACCTCCGCATGCCGCCCATCATCTCACGCATTGAGACCTTTCTGTACCCTGCGGGTACATGAAATTCTGATGAGGCTATGCTCTTCCGCTTAAGGCTCTCTACCTCTTTTTCCACCTTGCGGCTCTTCAAGTTCACCTCTTTCATGAGCCAGCCCTTTTGCGCAAGAGCAGAATATTCTTTGCTTGTCTCAGGGGCGGGGCCCTGCGCACCCGGGCCCATCTGCGAGCAACTCTCCATCTGCGCGCTCATCTCAGTTGATTTTGAGATAAACCTTCGTACATCTTTCATTATCGGGGCCTCAGGTGCGAGCCAGATGTCCTTGTAGGGACGGCCGTTAACCGCGACTCCGTATTTTACGGTATTGTAACCCTGCATCTTGCCGCCAAAGCCTTTCTTAACCACCGTAACCTTCGGGGACGGCCTTTTGCCGCTGCCATTCATCATCTCAGCCATCATGGCGCGCTGCTCCGGCGGCATGCCGGCCATCATGTTATTCATCATAGACGTTACCTGAGTGCAGAACTTCTCAGGGTAGATTATGGTGTAGGTCCGAGTCCTGGTGTTGACCATTGTTACGGTTCCGTCATTAAGATCCATTATTGTCCATACCCCGCTCTTACCGGGAGGTATGTTTTTGATAAGTCCGTTCTCTGATATGTACATCGTGCCGGCATGCTTGTCTACCTCCACCCAGCCGGCCCGGGAGGGTTGGGTAAAGACCACAAGCAGCGCCAGAGTTAATATCGACAAAAGTATAGCTCTGTATCTCATTATCTTATCCTCCGTATTCTTTTCGTTGTCTTAGTCATGTTGTATTAATCAGAAGAGACATGTGTGGGGCATAGCCTGAAGAGGCTAATCTTAAATGACTGATAGCGCAATTATAACCCCTATGATTTCTTCACGCAAGGCATTAAAAAGAGGTACCGCACTGAACTCGTATTTTTTATTCCCTTTAAATACAATGTTGTTTATATTAAAATTCCTCTATACTTCAAGGAGTTTTCAGCCGGGACTTTTCATGCACGGTTTAGTACGCCGGCTAAGGGGGGCGCAATCAGCAGGGAGATCTCAACAAGAAATGGGTTGGTGACGGCCCCTTTGGTGCCGGTATTTATCGCCTTTGCCTCAGGTATCCTCCTTGGCGGGTGGTTTCCTCTGCCCCTAATTACCCTTTATATCGCCCTTCTTATCTCTTTTATTGTCCCCGCCATAGCCGTACTTAGAGGGTGGAGATTTCATTTTATCTTGATAAGCCCTGTTTTTTTCATCGTTGGTCTGCTCTTTATTCATCCCAATGGGGACGGGTTTGATCTATCACAGCGCATTGACGCGGAGAGTCTTGATGGTCCCGGAAAAGGCAGGGGGGGGATAAAAACCCTTTATGACGTTACAGGCGTGGTCTCGGAGCAGCCGGTTTTTACGGGTCGATATACGCGACTTGTTGTACAGGCTCGCAGTATGCGTATTAAGGGAGCAGGGCAGGAGACAAGGGGGGGCGTGAGGTTAACGGTTAGCGGTGAGACAGAGGGGATAAACAAGGGGGACACCGTGCGTTTTCTCGGGTACCTTACGAGCCCCCACAACTTTGGCAACCCCGGAGAGTTCGACTACGTGCGGTGGCTGAGGGCGCGCGGCATAGCGGCTAAGGGGTATGTGAGAAGCCCGAAGTGGATAATCAGAGTGGCTAAGGGGCGGGCCGGGCCCGCAAACCTTGCAGCAAGGGGACGAGTTGCCATTAACTCTTTTATTGACTCATCAGGGGCCGCCAACGCCGGTATCTTAAAGGCACTGCTGACGGGAGACAAAGGCGGGCTCTCACGGCAGGTAAAGTCAGCTTACGCGCGTACGGGCACGGCGCACGTGCTTGCCATATCAGGGCTTCACGTGGGCATACTTGCGTACTTCTCATACACCATAATCATGGGCCTGCTGAAGCTCTCGCCCTTTCTGGCCCTGCGGATAAATATAAAAAAGACGGCACTTATCATAAGCCTGCTGCCTGTGCTGGGTTACGGCATTATGGCGGGGTTTTCGCGTCCAACGGAGAGGGCCGTTATCATGGCAGCGGCCCTTATGCTTGCAGCCATAATGGACAGGGGCAAAAATTATTACAATACCCTTGCCCTGGCGGGGCTCATAATACTCGCTCTTGCACCGTCCTCCATATTCGAGGCATCCTTTCAGCTGAGTTTTCTGGCCGTGTTTTTTATACTATATTTAACCCCTGTTATATGCGCGCCCTTTAAGGAGCGACTTGCCGGCGGTAAGAAAAAAGAGGTCTATGAGGGTGAAAACAGGCTGCTGCGGTACGGCAGGGTTGGACTATTGTACATGAGCCGAAGGGTTACGGGGCTTATGGCCGTAACCATAGCCGCCTCTCTCGGCACATGGCCGGTACTTGCCTATCACTTTAACGCCTTATCTACAGTTGGGCTTGGGGCAAACCTCCTTGTGCTGCCCCTGACAACCTTTATCGTGCCAACTCTCTTTTCTTCGGCCCTGCTCCTGCCTTTTTCCGCAACTTTAGCGAGCTTGGGCTTTCATATCGCGGGAGCCGCGGCCACGGTGCAGCTTGGGATTGTAAATGCTTTTGGTGCCCCTGGTTTTGCCTCCCTCTCTCTCTCAAGACCTGCCCCTCTTGAGGTCTTTCTTCTGTACGTCTTTATCTTCACCATTTTCAGTTTTAAGAGGGCTTATTATTACAAATACGTCACCATAGGCTCCGCGCTTCTACTTGCGGTCTTAATGGTTTATCCCGAGGTGAGCAGCGCCCGTAATCCAAGACTGAGAGTTACGTTTATAAGCGTGGGGCAGGGGGATGCCGCTCTTATAGAATTTCCTCGAGGCAAGGTAATGCTTATAGACGGAGGAGGTTTTAAGGGCAATGGCTTTGATACGGGTAGAAACATTATCGCGCCGCTCCTGCGGTATAAGAAGATAAAACAGATAGATTATATGGTCTTAAGCCATGCTCAGCTGGACCATATGGGAGGCTTCAAATACCTTGCCGTCAACTTTCCCGTAGGTCTTTTCTGGTGGAACGGTCGTGGGGGATTGGGCGAGCTCGGTGATACTCTCGTTGATAATGGAGTATCCCTAAGCGTACTTGGCGCTAATAGAAAAACCTTTGACGTTGATGGGGTACAGGTTACTGTACTACCGGTTGTCTCTTACCCGGGGGCAGGTACCAATGACAGCTCTCTTGTAATTAAGCTCAGATACGGGGTACGGAGCTTTCTCTTTCCCGGAGATATAGAGGCCCGCGGCGAGCAGCTTTTAGCCGTTAAGAAGGAAGATATAACCGCTGATGTCCTGAAGGCGCCGCACCACGGGAGCAGGACAAGCTCTACTGCAGATTTCCTGAAGGTTGTGGCCCCGAAGCTTGCGGTAATCTCAGCTGGCAGGGGGAACTATCTGGGGTTTCCTGAGAGTGAGAGTCTCAGGCGCTACGCAGGCGCAGGGATAAAAATCTACAGAACAGATAGGGACGGGGCTGTTGAGGTCTCTACAGACGGCGAAGACCTCTTGGTAAGGACTTACGGCAGATAAAACCAGATGAGAAAAGGCTGTGTTTGACTGCAAAGGGTACGTAAAGTATAATTAAGTGAGAAGGGGGTAAGACAGATGAAGATGATAATGAATGTATTGATAGGAAGGTCGGCCTGTGTCTTTGTCTTGGCCCTTGCTATTGTGTTTTTCTTTAACGCACCGCCTTTATTTGCCAATCTTTACAAGTGGGAGGGCCCGAATGGGGTGCTCCATATAACAGATGACCTTGGTAAGGTACCCGAGGCCTTGCGTCACAATGTAGAGGTCTTCCCCATTAAACCGCATCTCAAAAAAAACATGGGTGAGGCGCCTGTACATATTCCTCCCACTCAGCTTAAACGTGAAAAACCCCCTGAGCTCTACGGAGGGCAGACGCTTCAGTGGTGGAAGGATGCCTTTGATAAGATAGGCGAAGATATGGATACCTTAAAAGATGAGATGAGGGTGAAGAGGCAGTTTATCTCTGTTTTTGAGGGGGGCAGGCGTTTTGGCCAGACATATGGCGATGTTGAGGTAAGTCTATACAAGAGGTATAAAAAAGAGATAATTAAGGACCGGGAATCTCTAAATGATCTGGAAGATGAATTAAAGGAGTTACGCAGAAAGGCCACCAATAACGCTGTGCCGCGCTCTATAAGGGGTGAGTAGGAAGGGGGCTGCAGGGGGTGGTGTAGTAAGGGTGTAAGTGGGGGCAGGTATGGGTCAGGAGGTGTCTGGAGGCGCAAAAGGGCTATTTGCGCGTGCTCTGCTTTAAAAGAGATTAGATCTGTTACTATTTACTATTACTGCCGGGTGTTTTTAGCCTCGGCAGTTTTTTTATTTAAACCTGTTTCTCTGTGTGGGGGTAGGAGGCGTGGACAGTCTCTGAGTCAGGGGTTCTCCAGAAGAGC
Organism: Deltaproteobacteria bacterium; assembly: GCA_024275045.1. Lineage (GTDB taxonomy): Bacteria > Desulfobacterota > GWC2-55-46 > GWC2-55-46 > JADFVP01 > JAJRZX01. The sequence continues at coordinate 17,806 of JAJRZX010000063.1, read as the reverse complement.
CGCTTTTATATTAGCCCCCTACTGTATGGCGATAGGGCTATAGTGTGGTCTCGTATCCCTTTGCCACGGCAAAACACTTCATCTTGGAGCCCTTCTCGGCTATGACTTTTCTACATTCCTTAACTATGGAGTTTATCTCCGTATCTGTGCGTTCCTGATTGTGATGTATGAGCCCCAGTGCCTTTACCTTGGCCTCAAGGCCAAGTTTTACGGCGTCAAGGTATGCCGAATGCCCCCAGCCTTTTGTTTTTTTGTACTCCTCAGCTCTGTACTCGGCGTCATGAAAGAGCAGGTCCGCACCGCGGGCAAACCCCACATAATCATTGTATCTTAACCCGTTGCTGTGTTTTTTCCCAAGCTCGTTGTCAGTTAGAAAAACAAAGCGTTTCCCTCCCTGAGTGAGGCTGTATCCAACACCCTCGCTGGGGTGGCGCAGCGGTATGGTCTTTACAAGTATGGACCCAATGGAGTAGTCCTTGCCGTTCATGCGCGGAAAAGCGATATTTGCCTGTATGTCTTTAAAATCTATGGGAAAATAAGGCGCGCTCATCGTCTTGGAGACTATCTTCTTCAGAGACAGCTGTGTGGGTTGCGGGCCATAGACGGTGATGTGACACTTTTTGTCATATATGGGGGCGAAAAAGGGAAAACCAGAGAGGTGGTCCCAGTGGGCATGGGTTATGAGCAGATTCACGCTTAACCTCTGCTCTGTTTCCAGCCTGTTGCCAAGAGCGCGTATGCCTGTGCCGGCATCAAGAATAATAAGCTCCCCGTCAGCGCCTGTAACCTCAATACAGGTAGTATCTCCGCCGTATTTGATGTATTCTTTGCCGGATACGGCTACAGAGCCCCTTGAGCCCCAGCAATGTATCTTCATCGTGACCTTCAAAGTCTAAAAATGTCTGTCACCTTAAATCCATTTTTCTTGAGGTGACGTTTTTTGTCATATTACAGATAATAGCCTTAAAAAACACCTCTTTCAGTGATAAAAGTCTCTTTTGTACCGGAGTCTTATTTTTATTCTTTGTTCTTTCTCTCATAGGCCGCTTTTGCGGCGGTTATTACCTGCTTTAAGGGTACTTTTTCTCTTATCGCAGCTTTTTTACAGTCCTCGTACTCAGGCTGAACATTCACGATCCTGCCCTGCCATGACGCCACCTTAAGGTCTATGGGACCGTACTCTGTATGTACGGATTCAATGGTGCGGGGTAGGCAGTCTCTTTGTACGGTATGTGACCTTATGCCAATGGTAGTGGACTCGGTGAATATAATATCCAGTAGCGTCTTTTTTTTGTCCGGTTCGGCAAGTACGGTTAGCAGCAGACCGGGTCTGGATTTTTTCATCTGCGCCTCTGTGTAAAAGACCTCAAGGGCCCCTGCGCCAAGAAGCCTCTCCATGAGCCAGCCTCCTATCTCAGGGCTCATATCATCAAGGTTGGTCTCAAGCACCAAGAGGCTCTCTCTTGAATCCTCACCGGCCCTTTCTCCTCTTATGATTCTAAGTAGATTGGCGGCCCCTTCAAAGTCTTTTTTCCCCGCGCCGTAACCCGTGGCCTTTATCACCATATCAGGCATTGGGCCGAATTCCTTTACAAGGGTCTTGATAATGGCCGCCCCTGTTGGGGTGGTAAGCTCAAAAGACGCGGGTCCCGCTGTTGTGGGTACACCCTTGAGTATATTAAGTGTAGCTGGAGCGGGTATGGGAATTATGCCGTGCATGGTCTTTGCCATACCTCTGCCAAGGGCAACGGGAGAGGCGTAGAATGTGGGGGTCCCAAGTGAGTCAACGGCAATGGCGGCCCCGATTATATCCACGATGGAGTCTATGGCCCCTATCTCGTGAAAGTGAACATCCTCCGGGGGCACATTGTGGATACGACCCTCGCTAATGGCGATTTTTTCAAATATCGATAGACTGAGTTCCTCAACGCGTGGTGAGAAACCGCTCTCTTTTATAAGTCTCGTAATCTCGCCGTAGTTTCTGTGTGTCTTTGTCTTTTTTAGCCTTACCCTGAAAGTTGTGCCGGTAATGGAGTGGCGCTGCTCTTTACTCGTTGAGATATTTATCTCATCACTATCAATGGGCAGTCTTGCCAGGGCTTTTTTTATCACCTCAAGGTCTACGCCCAAATCAAACATGGCCCCGAGAAACATATCTCCGCTTATGCCCATAGGGCAGTCTATGTAAATAATATCACTCATGGCAGGGGGCTTATCCTTAATCTTTATTCATAATGGCCGCGGCATAACCAGCGCCAAAGCCGTTGTCTATGTTCACTACGGTAATGCCTGATGCGCAGGAGTTAAGCATGGCCATTAGTGTTGTAAGCCCGCCGAGGTTTGCTCCGTAACCCACGCTTGTGGGAACGGCGATAACGGGTCTTGCAACAAGCCCTGATACCACGCTTGGCAGCGCGCCCTCCATGCCGGCTACTACTATTAATACCCGTGCCGAGGCAAGCTCTTCTTTTTTGTGCAAGAGGCGGTGAAGCCCTGATACGCCTACGTCATAGAGCCTCTTTACCGAGTTGCCCATGGACTCTGCGGTTACCGCCGCCTCCTCGGCGACGGGTATGTCAGAGGTGCCTGCGCTTAAGACAAGTATATCACCTCGCCCGGTATTCTCAACTTTATGTGTCTTTATAAAAAGCGTTCTTGCCGCTTTATTATAGGAGCTGCCCTTAAAGGCAAGTCTCAGGGCACGGCTCTTGGCCACGTCAAGCCTTGTAATAAGGACGTTCTCGCCGTTTTTTTTCAGCTTTCCCGTTATGGCCTTTATCTCCGCCGCGGTCTTACCCTCGCCGTATATGACCTCGGGAAAACCCCGTCTTAGAGAGCGGTGCGTATCAATGGTGGCAAAGTCCAGCTCCTCAAAAGGCATGAACTTTAGTTTATCCAGCGCGGCATCCACCTCAAGACTTCCGCTCTTAATACTATCAAGAAGTGTTTTGAGTTTCTTTGTGTTCATTGGTACCTGTTTTTTTTAGTTTAGAGTTCTCTCAAGAGGCAGAGCCCTCTCTATTACCTGCGGTATGTCCAGAATAAATACGGGCCTGCCGTCTCCCATGATTGTTACGCCTGAAATACCCCATATCTTCATGAGCGGCGTCTTTAGAGATTTTACATATGCCTCCATCTCCAGACCAAAATCATCAACCAGTATGCCTACGTGTCTCTTCTCTTTTGTCCTTACCCCTGCTCCGGGCTTGTTATCCCTCTCAACTATAAGCACGGCCCCTTTGGAAGTCTCTGCGGCAAGGCCCATCTCTGCGGCAAGGTCTACTACGGGTATGGACTTATCATTGTATTGAAGGTCCTTTATATCCTGTGTTTCTCTGTCTATCTCCACGATCTTTTCTATAAGGGAGATTGGCGCCAGTATCTCCTGCCCTCCTGATACTATCATAAGTGTCCTGATAATGGAGGATGTACGCGGCAGCTCTATTGTGATGGTGCTGCCCCTGCCGGTTGCTGAGTCTATGGACAGGGCCCCGCCGTGTGCGTCTACCACGTCCCGCACAACGTCCATGCCTACGCCCCTGCCTGAGGTGGCTGTTACGGACTCTGCCGTAGAGAACCCGGGTCTGCATATTGCCATAAGGAGCTCATGACGGTTCATGGCCAGAGCCTCGGCCTTATTCATGCCTGACTCAAGAAGTTTCGAGCGGATACCCTCTGTATTTATACCCTTGCCGTCATCAGATATAAGTATGACCACGCGTTGTTTTTTCTCATATGCATGGATAGTTATGGTGCCTACAGGAGGTTTGCCCGCGGCCTTTCTCTGCTCCGCGGTCTCAATGCCGTGGTCAATGGCGTTTCTGATTATATGCACAAGCGGAGAGGCCAGGTCCTCAAGTATGGCGCGGTCAAGGCTGATATCAGCGCCTTTTATCTTAAGGCTGACACTCTTGCCGCTTTTCTCCGTCATATCACGCACAAGACGGGGCAGCCCTGCCGTAAGGTCTTCCATGGGCAGCATTCTTGCGGAGAATATACTGCCATGAAGTTTTTTAACTGCCTTGCCAAGTGTATGCACCCCGTCTTTTAACTCAATGGAGCGTATGTTTTGAGTCAGGGACTTGAAGGTGCCGAGTATCATAAAAAGCTCCCCCGCGGTGCTGAGAAGGTCGTCAAAGAGAGAGCTATCTACCTTTACCATCCCCGGCAGCCTTAAGGGAGAGAGAGCGGTCTTGAGTTTAGGCGACGGCCTTGGCTTTGTCTCAGGCGATGTGTTTTTTACCCTTGCCTCTCCTTTCCTGTCATCAAGGGGTTTGTCCTTTTGAAGGCGTTCGATGAGTTCCTTTAGCCTGTCAAGGGAGTTAAAGAGCGTGGATATTACATCTGCCGTGGCACTGGTTTTATTATCGCGTATGCCCGAGAGAATATCTTCCTGGCTGTGGGAGAGCTCTTTAATGGGCTCATATCCCATGGAGGCGGCCATGCCTTTTAGAGAATGATAATGGCGGAAGAGCCCGTCAATAAGGTCTTCATCAGAGGGCTCTTTCTCAAGGTCGAGGAGGCGCCGTTCTATACCCTCAAGGTGTGTAGCGGCCTCGGTAAGAAAGAGTTTTTTGTATTTTGCCGTATCCATGACTTAACCTTGGGGTTCTATTGGCTCTTGTACTTAAATCGTATCCAGCAAGGTGCTGAGGAACCCGGTACTCGTGAATGGTTTTGTAATATAGGCGTCTGCGCCGGCGTTTTTTGCCTCTTCCTTTATATCTTTATCATCCAGTGAGGAGCAGATAATAATCTTAGGGGCAAAGGGCAGGGCCTTAATCTCTCTTGCCGCGTCTATGCCGTTTTTTTCAGGCATTACAATATCAAGTATGATTATCTCAGGCTTGTGTCTCAGGGTAAGCTCTACGGCCTCACGGCCGTTACAGGCCTCGGCCATAACATGAAAACCACCTGCGCTTAGCACTTCTCTTACCGCATGGCGGTAAAACTCCATATCATCGGCTATGAGAACCTTTCTTCTGCCCGGTGAGAGTATCTTTTCCGTTAGGCTGAAAACAGTCTCTGAGGGTACTTCTTCTATGGTCTCCCCGGGCGGTACGGCAGGCTGCGGTGGGGCGCTCTTATCATCAGCGGTAGGGGAGGGTTTTGTTCTGCCCCAGCTGAAGTTTATCTCAGCCGTGGAGATGTCTATGCCAAGATAGCGGTCCTGATCTTTAATGACAATAATTTTACCCGGGGCAGCTGAGTCTGCGCCTGCGCTCCCGCTAAGCACGGAAGAGTCAACTACGGTAATGGTCTGGCCGCGAAGACTTATAACGCCTTTTACAAAACCTCTTCTGCCGGGAAGAAAATAAATATCCTTGGCCTCAATAATGCCGTATACGCGTCCCGTATCAATGGAGAAGAATTTTTTGTTTAATCTGAATATAAGCTGGTCGCTCAAGGTGTATGTCCTCGGCTGTACAGGATTATGTGAAAAATAAGCGTAAGGTAAAAAAAGTCAGTCTATCTTAAAGTTTTCCACAACAGCACTCAGCTCAGTGGAAAGCTCGGAGAGTTTGCGGGCGGCCTCTACTGTCTCTGTAATGGTAGAGCCGTGGCGCCACACGGCCTCTTCCATAAACTTGGTGCTCTTAAGGTTCTCCTCAGCGATACCTGCTATCTTATCCGTAAGCAGGGCGTTCTCTTCGGCCTTGTCTTTTTGTTTACGCGTCAGCCCAAGGACAAGTGATGCCTTCTCCGCCACATCAGAGGTATACATGGTAATATCGGCAAGAATCTGCCGTATATTTCTAATGTCTTCACGTCCGCCTTTGAGGTTTGAGGCCCCCTCGCCAACTGCCGTTATAACGCCTTCAACCTCGTCGCGGAGATCTTTAACAATAACGGAGACATCCTGAACGCTCTCGTTTGTGCTGTCGGCAAACCTTCTTACCTCCTCGGCTACAAGGGCAAAACCCTTTCCGTGTTCACCTGCCTTTGATGCCTCAATGGTGGCGTTAAGTGCAAGGAGATCTGTCTGTCGGGAGATATGGGTAATGACATCAAGAATTTTCGGTATATCACCGAGGCGCTCATCGAGCCTTCCCGCGGCGGCCTCGGTGTTCTCAATACCTCGGAAAATGGTCTCCATCTTTTCCATGGCAGAGGTGGAGGTTACGGCGCCGCGGTGCACCATGGAGTTTACCTGCTGAGAGGCATTGGCGCTCTCTGTGACTTTGTGCTCTATCTCATCGGCAAGTACGGCCAGGTCTCTCACCGTACCGGCGGCTGCCTCAACCTGAGCGGCCTGCTCCACGGCCCCCTCTGTTATGCTTGAGGTGCCGGCTATAACGTCCTTTGATGTGCTCTCTCCGCGCTCAACTATGCCGCTGAAGGCGGCCTGCGCCTCGCTGAGGTTTGTAACAGTCTCCTTTGTGTGCACTACAAGTTCTTTGAGGTTCTCGGACATGAGCCTTATGGCGCGTCCAAGGTCTGTTGTCTCATCCTGAAAAAATTTCTCATTCTCATCGTCCGTGTGGGGTCGGGATAAATCACCGTTGCTTATCCTGCGCGCCTCTGAGGTGAGGCGGTTAAATTGTTTGGTAAGCCCCTTTGTAAGTATGGAGCCAAGGATAAGGCCGATGAGTATGGCGAATAAAAAACTCAGCGGTTCACTGAGCCACTCCGCCACATCGGCCCTCTCAACAAAGGAGGGGACAAAGGCCGCCGCCGCCACTACCGCTATAAAACCAAGTATGAACTTGTACCCAATGGGGATCCTCATCTGAGTCTCAGACCTCTCTTAAAGGTAAATTGAGTGTAAAACCTCTTGTCTTCCTAATCAAAACAAATAATCCTGCTGCTGCCTCTCCAAAGCGGTGGCAAGGGAGTAATGGGGGGAATACTGGCGCGCCCCTTCTGCCCTTTTATTGTACATGAAAAAAGGACGTATTAAAAATGCCTGAACCCTCCTGTGCCTGTATCTGTCTTAAGCTTTTTTCCATTTGCCCCCGCTACAAAGAGGCCCTCTGAGGCGGGAAGTACGCGTCCTATCCTCGTAACCTTTACATGGCACTCCTTTGCAGTCTCTATTATATCCGCGGCGTTGCAGGGGGGTGCCGTAAAGAGCAGCTCATAGTCCTCGCCGCCTGTAAGGGCAATATTAAGGGCCTTATCGCCGTATCTCCGCAGCGCGCCTGAGAGCGGCATCTGCGCCGCCTCTATAACAGCTCCGCTGCTGCTTGCCCGGCAGAGTCTGTCAAGGTCAAGAACAAGGCCGTCGCTTAGATCCATCATGGCTGTAGCCATTTTTTTTTGCGCCAGTACTCGGGCTATCCCCAGACGGGGTTCCGGTTCAAGGTGTTTTCTTATCTGAGCCTTAAGGGGGCCTCTGGTAATGGCGCTCTTGCCGTATTTATTAAGGGTTAATAACCCCAGGGCCGAGTCGCCGGGGTGTCCCGTGACAAAAATATCATCACCCGCCCCTGCGCCGTCCCTGTAGAGGACCTCGGAAGCAGGCATCTGCCCAAGAAGAGTAATGGATATGGAGATTGATTCGGCCCGTGAGAGGTTGCCGCCGGTAAGGGTTACGTCAAATTTACGTGCCTGTTTATCAAGGCCCCTGTACAGGGCCTTTAAGTACCGCTCTTCTGTAAGGGGGGGCAGGTTAAGTGTGACGAGATAGAAGCAAGGCTCTCCGCCCATGGCCGCTATATCAGAGAGAGATACTGCCATGGCTTTACTGCCAAGAAGGTACGGCGTGGTAAGGTCCCGCTGGAAGTGGGTGCCCTCAATAAGTATATCCGTAGTGGCAAGGGTTACAGAGCCGCCTCTCTCGCTCAATACCGCGGTATCATCGCCAATGGCCTTTATTACACGGGGGTCTTCTGTGCTGTATTTTCGGGCCAAGTACTCTGTTATCCCATCCTCGCCCATATCTTTAAGAGACATCTGTTCAGGCCCTTGCCTCTTTACGCCTCCGCGTTGTCATGGGTTTGGAGGTCGTCTTTGGCTTTGCGCGAGGTTTTTTCCTGAAGATGGCATCCACTACATCGTCCATATGTTTTACGGGGATGAAGGTGAGCCGCTCCCTTACGTCTTCGGGTATCTCAACAAGGTCTTTCTCGTTTAGGTCCGGCATGATAATGGTACGTGTCTTTGCCCGAAGCGCCGCGAGGCTCTTTTCCTTGAGCCCTCCTATGGGCAGGACCCTGCCGCGAAGAGTTATCTCGCCTGTCATGGCTATGCCGTTTTTAATGGGTTTTCTCGTAAGCGCTGATATTAGCGCCGCGGCCATGGTGATGCCCGCCGAGGGGCCGTCCTTGGGAATGGCACCTGATGGCACGTGGATATGAATATCAATGTGCTTGAAATCCGTATCAATATTAAGGTCCGCCGCGCGCGAACGCGCGTAGCTTACGGCCGCCTGAGCAGACTCTTTCATTACATCGCCAAGGTGCCCGGTAAGCGTAAGCTGGCCCCGTCCCGGCATGATAATGGCCTCGATATTAAGTATCTCACCGCCTACTGCCGTCCATGCAAGCCCTGTGGCAAGGCCTACCACGTTAGTCTCTTTCTCAAGGTCAGGCACGTACACGGGAGGGCCAAGGTATTTGGGCAGGTCTTTGGCCTGAATAACGGTTTTTTTGGTCTCGCCCTCGGCTACTTTACGGGCTACTTTACGGCAAAGCGAAGCTATCTCTCTTTCGAGGTTACGGAGCCCTGCCTCGCGCGTGTACTCGGATATTATCTTTTTAAGCGTGGCATCAGGGAGAGTGAAGTGCTTCTTCGTAAGGCCGTGTTCCTTGAGCTGCCTGCCGATGATATATTTTTTTGTTATCTGCAGCTTTTCTTCTTCAGTGTAACCGGGCAGATATATAGTCTCCATCCTGTCTTTCAGGGGCCCGGGTATGGGGTCGGCCATATTGGCCGTCATTATAAACATGGCCTTTGAGAGATCAAAGGGCAGGTTAAGGTAATGGTCGCTAAAGGAGTTGTTCTGCTCCGGGTCAAGTACCTCAAGGAGGGCCGAGGCAGGGTCTCCCCTGAAATCCATGCCCATCTTGTCTATCTCGTCCATCATAAATACGGGGTTTGATGTGCCGGCCTGCTTGATGCCCTGAATTATCCGCCCCGGCAGCGCCCCTACATAGGTGCGTCTGTGCCCGCGAATCTCGGCCTCGTCTTTAATGCCGCCAAGGGAGATTCTTACGAACTTTCTGCCCATGCTCCGTGCTATGGATTTACCAAGTGAGGTCTTTCCCACACCTGGAGGGCCGATAAAGCAGAGTATGGGGCCTTTTGTTTTTTTCTGTAATTTTCTAACTGCCAGGTACTCAAGTATTCTCTCTTTTATCTTCTCAAGGTCATAGTGGTCAGTATCAAGAATCTTCTTGGCCTTTACAAGGTCCAGCATGTCTTTTGTATGCACGCTCCAGGGCAGGTCCACTATCCACTCAAGGTAATTTCTGATAAGCGCGGACTCGGCGGCATCAGGGTGCATCATCTCAAGACGCTCCACCTGCTTCAGGGCCTCTTTCTCGGCTTCTTCGGGGAGACGGGCCGCTTTTATCTTATCGCGAAACTCCTCGCCCTCTTCCTTGGTCTCGCTAATCTCACCAAGCTCTGCCTTTATGGCACGCATCTGTTCACGGAGAAAGTACTCACGCTGAGTCTTGTCCATCTCCTCTTTGGCCTGAGTCTGAATACTGGCCTGCATCTCCGCTACCTGAAGCTCTTTTGCGATGAAGCCGCTTACAAGATCAAGGCGAACCACGGGGTCAAGGGTCTCAAGTATGGACTGGCCCTCGTCAAGGGTTAGCCCAAGGTTGGCGGCAACAAGGTCTGCCAGACGGCCCGGGTCCTTGATGTTATCAACAACCATCATAATCTCCTGAAATACAACCTTGCCAAGGGATGCCAGCTGTTCGAGATGCTCACGAACATTACGCATCATGGCCTCCACCTTCAGGGGAATCTCATCTGTAGTCTTTTCTTTAATCTTTTTGATATCAACTATGTACGAGGGGGTTGACTGGGTACAACCCATTATCCTGCCGCGCGCCAGCCCCTGAAGCAGAATCTTTACGCGGCCGTCAGGAAGTTTCATCATCCTCATTATCATGGAGACCGTGCCGGACTCGTAGATATCCGCGGGGCCGGGGTTCTCATTGGCAGGGTCTTTCTGCGTGGCCGTGAATATAAGCCTGTCCCTTGTAAGAGAGGAGTCAACGGCGTTTATGGACTGTTCTCTGCCTACAAAAAGGGGCACTATCATAAATGGGAAAACCACCACGTCCCGTACGGGCAGAAGAGGCAGTGAGCCCGGTATTACCAGCTGTTCGTCAACAACCTCATCGATTACGCCTTCACTCATTTTGGTCCGCCTTGTCTTTATTTAGTCTCTATGAGAACGCTTCTTTTCTCAGATCTTTTATCTTCTACTCTGGGTATTATTATGGTGAGCACGCCGCTCTTGTACACGGCCTTTACCTTTGATGTATTTACCGGAAATGGTATCTCAATGGAGCGGTATAACCTTCCGAAGATTCTTTCCATGCATACGTAGTTTATTTTGTTGTTTTTTATGGCCTCGGACTTTAATGCCGTTAGCTTAATGGTGTTCTTGTGCAGATAGAGCTCTATGTTTTCTTTCTGTACCCCGGGCATCTCAACCTCAATGGTAAGCTCATAGGGGGTTGAGAACATATCAATGTCAGGTATGCGTGTGATGGTATCAAGGCCGCTGTCTTCCGGCCAGTTCTCATCATCGCTGCCACCGCCTTTGCAGGAGCCGTAGCCGTCTTCTGAGAAGTTTACAATCTCAGGCGGCTCTTTAGATATCTTCGCCATAATTGGAGTAAGCCTTGAATTTAAATTAAGACCGCCAAATAGAGCTCGGCCCTTAGAGCTTGAGTTTTTTAAGAAAGAGTCTGAGCTCGCGCGCCATGTCTTTTCTCTTAAGCGCGTAGGAGATATTTGCCTGTAAAAAACCTGCTTTATCGCCTGCGTCAAAGCGTGTGCCACTGAACTCGTAGGCGTATACTTCTTCACTCTTTAGCAGCTCTCTCAGCCCGTCCGTGAGCTGCAGCTCTCCGCCTCTGCCGCGCGGTGTGCGCTCAAGGGCCTTGAATATACCCGGCGTTAAGATGTATCTGCCTATAACGGCCAGGTTCGATGGCGGCGATGACTTTGGTTTTTCCACAAGGTCAAGTACGCGGTAGGTACGCGGCCCCACTTTCTTGCCTTTTATTACTCCGTAAAGGTGCGTCTTGCTCTTTGGAACCTTCTGAACGGCGATAACCGGGCTCTGTTTTTCCTTGAAGACGCTTAACATCTGTTTCATGACAGGGACGTCTGAGTCTATTATGTCATCGCTTAGAAAGACGGCGAAGGACTCGTTGCCCACAAGGTTTTTTGTAATATGAATTGCGTGACCAAGGCCAAGGGGCTCGCTCTGCCTTGTATAGGCAAAGTGTACCTTATCGGCTATCTTTCGTATAATCTTGAGCAGCTCTTTTTTTCCGCGTTCTTTAAGAAGAAGCTCAAGCTCCACGGAGGTATCAAAGTGATCCTCAATGGCGGTCTTGCCCATGCCTGTAACTATGATGATTTCTTTTAGACCTGAGTCCCGGGCCTCTTCAACACCGTACTGAATAAGAGGTTTATCCACAAGGGGAAGCATTTCTTTTGGGATGGCCTTAGTGGCGGGTAGGAATCTCGTGCCAAAACCGGCGGCCGGGAATATGGCTTTAGTTATTTTCATATCTCACCACAGGTGATAATAATAATTTTTGCCCCATAAGTCAAGGAAGGGTATTTATCTATGATATGGGTACAAGTCCGGCGTACTTTACCATGAGTTTGCGGGTCTTGCCGCTGCGAAACCTTACGGTGAGTTTTACATCCTCGCCGCCGCCGCTCTTGCCCTCTATAACGCCTGTGCCAAAGCTGCTGTGTGATACGCGCATGCCCACGCACCACTCAAGGCCGTTCTCCCAGCCGTCAGTGCTATACTCTATGTGACTCTCATCCTCGGTAAAGTAGTATGCCTCAGAGGGCGCCGTATGGGCCTTCCGGGCTTTATCCGGCTTTATCGCATCTCCGTCTATCTCGTCAATGAACCTTGAGGTTATCTGATAACGGGTCTCGCCGAAGATGTTTCGTGACTGCGCGCTTGAGAGGTAAAGTCGTTTTTTAGCCCTTGTCATGCCCACATAACAGAGGCGCCGCTCTTCTTCGAGCTGCTCGGGGTCGTCAATGCTTCGTGAATGAGGGAAGAGCCCCTCTTCCAAACCCGCGATAAATACCACGTTAAACTCAAGGCCCTTTGCCGCGTGAAGCGTCATAAGGGTAACGCGCCCCGCTTCTTCGTCATAGGAGTCAATATCGCTTGTTAGCGAGACGTGGTCGAGAAAATCCTGTAGTGTGGCGTCTTCCACGGCTTTTTCAAAGTCTTTTATGGCAGAGACGAACTCGAAGATATTTTCCATGCGTCCAAAGGCCTCATCGCTCCCGTCCTCACTAAGGGCCGGCACGTAACCCGCGTCCTCAAGAAGGCGCAGCGTAAGCTCATGGAGGCTTACAGTGCCCATATCCCTGCTAAAGGCGTTAAAGGCCTCAATAAGGGCTTTAGCCGCGGGCTTTTTTATGATGCCCTCATTAAAGGCGGCAGATAGTCCCCCCATGATAGTGAGCCCGCGCTCCTTTGCAAGGTTCATTATCCTCTCAAGCGTTACCTTGCCAATGCCCCGTGGAGGCGAGTTTACGATACGCGCGAAACTAATGGCGTCCCGCGGGTTGACGATTACACGGAGGTAACTCATGGCGTCACGAATCTCTTTTCTCTCGTAGAACCTTACGCCCCCAACCACGGCATAGGGCAGGCCCGCGCGCAGGAGCTCTTCCTCAAAGACCCTGGACTGTGCGTTTGTCCTGTAAAAGACCGCTATATCGCCGTACCTCAGTTCCGCGTCTTCCTCGGTGAGGGTTTTTATTCTTTTTATAATCTGCGATGCCTCTTCCCGCTCGTCAGTGCCCTCAGAGTAGCTCACCGGGGGCCCCTCGGGGTTCTCGGTCCAGAGTTCTTTCTCAAGGCGGCGGGTGTTTCTGTCTATAAGGGAGTTTGCCGCCGTGAGTATCATCTTTGTGCAGCGGTAGTTCTGTTCCAGCCTGAAGACCTGCGCCCCGGGATAATCCTGCTGAAAGCGCAGTATATTGTCTATACAGGCCCCGCGCCAGCCGTATATGGATTGATCAGGATCGCCAACGGCAAAGAGGTTCCCTGACCCGGAGCTGAGGAGCTCGGTAAGCTCGTACTGCGCCCTGTTCGTATCCTGATACTCGTCAACAAGGATGTATCGGATGCGGCGGTGGTATCTTTCCAGAATCTTAGGGTTGTTTTTAAGCAGCCTTACGGGCTCTGCTATAAGGTCTCCGAAATCATAGGCGTTCATCTCACGGAGCATCTTCTCGTAGAGGCTGAAGACCTTGTACACCCGTTCGCCGAGAAAGTCCCGCGACGCTGCCAGCAGCTCCTCGGGGCCCATGAGCTCGTTCTTTGCCCTTGATATCTTCCAGACCAGAGCCTTGGGGGTCATGGCCTTGTCGCCCATATCAAGCTCTTTAAGCACTCTTTTTATAAGGGCAACCTGCTCGTCCTCGGCGTATACGCTGAGCCCTCCGCTGCCTGCGGGGGCTTGTTCGCGCAGTATGCGAAGACCTATGCCGTGAAAGGTGCCGAGCCAGAGCCCGCGGGAGGCCGTACCGAGCAGGGTGGCGAGACGTGCGCGCATCTCAGCAGCCGCCTTATTCGTAAAGGTAACGGCAAGAATCTCGCCGGCAGGCACGCCTTTTTCTCTCATAAGCCAGGCCACCCGTGATGTAAGTACGCGTGTCTTGCCGCTCCCGGCGCCTGCGAGTATAAGTATGGGGCCGTCGCCAAAGGTGGCGGCCTCGGCCTGAACATTATTAAGTGTCTTTATAAACATTTTTTACTCTTTTCCTGTATTTATCTCTTATTATAGCCCCAACGCGCTTTTATGCCGCGTTGCTGAGCGTGCCTTATAGTATACTAATTTTTAACACAGATTACCGGAGAAGGTAAATAGCGTTCTCGGTTTCTTCGTGTAAAACCTTCTTATAAGGCTTGCCCGTGTTCTTTATTTTTGATAAATTCAGGATATGAGATTAAATCTGATATTCGCCTCTTCCGAGGCGGCCCCTTACTCCAAGACAGGCGGGCTCGGCGATGTGGCCGGGGCCCTGCCAGCGGCCCTTGGGAGACTGGGCTGTAATGTCTCGATATTTCTCCCTCTTTACAGAGAGACGCTCTTAAAGGGCACGGAGGTTGAGCCTACGGGGGTCTCCGTAGTAGTGCCTCTTGACAGGTCCATGATAAGGGCGGAGGTGTATCGTGCCCCGCGCGCAGAGGTAAAGACTTTTTTTATCTCCTGCGATGAGTTCTTTGACAGGAGCCATCTGTACGGCACTGCCGAGCGTGATTACTTTGATAACCTTGCGCGCTTTACCCTTTTTTCACGGGCGGTACCCGAGGCCGTATCAGGACTTGGGCTTAAGGCCGATATTGTGCACGCCAATGACTGGCAGACAGGTCTTATCCCTCTTTATATAGACAATCTTTACAGAGCCGAGCGCTGTTTTCGTGATACCGCGACTTTATTTACCATACATAACTCGGCCTTTCAGGGGCTTTTTTCCGCAGATGAGTACAATCTGCTGGGGCTTAGCCACAGGCTCTTTACCCCTGCGGGCATTGAGTTCTGGGGACAGATAAGCCTCTTAAAAGCAGGTCTTGTCTCAGCCGATATTATCTCAACGGTAAGCCCGGGGTACTGCCGTGAGATAAAGACGGCCCGCTACGGCTACGGGCTTGAGGGTCTGTACAAGGCCCGTAAAAAAGAGCTCTTCGGCGTAATAAACGGCGTGGATTACAGCGAGTGGAACCCTGCCGTAGACCCGCTTATACCGGCCAGGTACACATCTGCCAATATGGCGGGCAAGGCTGAGTGCAGAGAGGCCCTGCTCCGTACCTTTGGAGTTAAGGCAGGGGCGGAAAGACCTATTCTTGGCATGGTTACCAGGCTTACGGGACAAAAAGGCATTGATCTGGTGATAAAGGCCCTGCCTGAGCTCATGAGACTGGATATCTCTCTTCTCATAGTAGGCACAGGGGAAAAAAAGCTGGAGACGCGCCTTCGCTCTGCTTGTGATAAATACAAGGGCAGGGTGGGGCTGAAGATTGCCTTTGACAACACCCTTGCACACCTTATAGAGGCTGGCAGCGATATGTTTCTCATGCCCTCGCGGTACGAGCCATGCGGGCTCAATCAGATTTACAGCCAGAAGTACGGCACCATACCCGTGGTGCGGGCTACGGGAGGGCTTGACGATACGGTGCGCGATTATGATACTGATAATAATCCCACGGGGTTTAAGTTCAGAAGGTTCTCGGCCCCGGCCCTTGTAAAGGCCGTTACTCGTGCCGTAGAGGTATTTAAGGACGAAAAAAATTGGCGTCAATTACAGCAACAGGCCATGTCCGAGGATTTCTCATGGGAAGTATCGGCAAAAAAATATCTGGAGCTCTACCAACTTGCCATGAAACGCAGAGGTGGCAATAAGATTATTACGGCAGGCAAACCCCCTTTGGGCTGAGCCGTCTTTGTCAGCTTCACACATTGCTTAGAGATGGATATAATAAAAGAATATGACTGGTAAAGAGATACTTATACTGCAGCACGTAACGTGCGAGGGTCCGGGCCTTATTGGTAAGGTAGCCCTGAACATGGGTTTTTCCCTTCGCACCATTAAGTTGTTTTCTGGAGAGAAGATCCCTGCCGCCCCTCGAACCTGCTCTGCCCTTATTATCATGGGCGGGCCAATGGGCGTATATGATGAGGCGGAGTATCCTTTTATAGCAGATGAGCTGGCACTTATAGAAGACGCCTTTAAGGGGCGTGTCCCGGTGCTTGGGGTCTGCCTTGGTGCGCAGCTTATGGCGCGCGCCGCCGGGGGGCGGGTTGCGAGCGGTGAGAAGAAAGAGATAGGTTTTTATAATATCAGACTCACCCCCGCGGGGCAGAGCGATACCCTGCTTATGGGGCTGCCCGGGGAGTTCAGGGTTTTCCAGTGGCACGGCGATACCTTTAATATACCGGAGGGCGCCGTAAACCTCGCCTCATCAGAGGATTTTTCGCATCAGCTTATAAAAGTGGGCACCAACTCCTATGGCCTGCAGTTTCATATAGAGGTAACAGAGGCCATGGTCTCTGAGTTTCTTGCTGAGGGCTCCAGTGAGCTTGAAGGTGCGCCTTATATTAAACCCGCTGAGCTTATTCTAAGCGAGGCCCGTGAGCTCCTGCCTCTTATCCACGGCTATGGGCGCACCATAATAAGCAGGTTTTTAAGGCAGATTAAGTAATGGGCTGATGCCTGCGAGCCCACCCATACTCCCTTTTGTATCTTTTCTTCTCTTCAGTCTCATCTATCCCCAAAACCATACTCCCTGTCACGGCAGAGCACCATAAAAGCGCAATCCCTGATTAAAAAACAGGCAACTTCCCCGGCAGTCTCCTGTCTTTCTTTCGAGTTTTTTTGGTAACTATCTGAAATTACGTTGCTTTTTTGCTACGGCATCTTCTGGCACTGAAGTTGCAATATCAGTAAAGCACATTAGGCATTGGAGAGTCGCAGTACACACCTTTATCCAAGTCCCATTGTTTTCTTCGGGGAGAGGGCGGGGCGCAGGGGGTGCTGTAAAACAAACAACTGAGGGAGAGTGTCAGAATGAGCAAAAAAAAGACGGGAAACAAGTTTATTTTATTTATTGTTGGTTTATTGGCGGTATTTATCGTGCCTGCTTCGGCCTCTGCCATTGAGGTCTCGGGTACGGCAGGAGTTGATGTACTCACAAATTACATCTGGCGCGGACAGCAGCTGAGCGATGACCACGGTGTTGTGCAGCCTTATCTTGAGGCGAGTTACGAGGGCTTTACCGTTAATTTCTGGGCAAACGAGGACCTTCAGAACTCACAGCACACTGAGACGGACTTTACGCTGAGTTACAGCCGCTCCATAAACAAACTCACAGTGGACGCGGGTTACATATACTACGCACTTGACGGCTTTGATGATACGCAGGAGCTCTATCTTACCGTTGCATACGACATAATAGGCTCTCCGTCCATTACCTATTACGGGGATTTTGATGAGGGCCGAGGCGGTTTTCTTGTTCTCTCCATAGGCCACTCCATTGATCTTCCCATGGATATGGTCCTCAGCGGCGGTTTTTCGGCAAGCGTAAACTTTCAGAACGCAATAATGGGCACGGACCGCAAGGGCAGCAGGTTTACGAATTTTTACAACGGCGAGGTCTCTGCCTCACTTGCCATTCCCATAACAAAGAACTTTTCTATTGAGCCAAAGGTAGCCTATACCTTTGCCTTTAATACCGATGCGCAGGCCGCTATAAGGGGCGCCAGCCTTGACGGCGATGATTACACGGTTTACGGCGGAGTGGGTCTAAGCCTTGCCTTTTAGGGGTATTACTGCACGGGTATGGTATGGCAGGGTTTAAGGAGGATTTTTTCGTGAAGAAGATAATAGCCGTTATAAAACCTTTTAAGATAGAAGAGGTGAAAGAGGCCCTCAACGACATTCATATTGAGGGCATGACAGTTACGGAGACGCGTGGTTTTGTGCGTCAGAAGGGGCACACGGAGTTATACCGCGGCGCAGAGTACACTGTGGATTTTCTGCCCAAGCTCAAGGTGGAGATTGTCACCACTGATGAGCTGGCACCCCGTGTGGTAGAGGTAATTCAAGAGTCTGCCTCTACGGG
>JAJRZX010000062.1 GCA_024275045.1 Deltaproteobacteria bacterium | reverse complement strand
TAAGGTGGGCGTGGTGGAGGTAAAGGCCATTGACCTGCCTGAAGAGATGAAGCGGGCCATGGCAAAGCAGGCCGAGGCCGAGAGAGAGAAGAGGGCCAAGGTAATTCACGCATCAGGTGAGTTCAAGGCCGCAGAGAAGATTCTTGAGGCCGCTAATGTCCTTAGTCAGAACCCCGTATCCCTTCAGCTCAGGTACCTGCAGACCTTGACGGAGATAGCCGCGGAGAAGAACTCCACCACCATCTTCCCGCTGCCAATAGACCTTTTAAAGCCATTTTTAAAGGGGCTTAAGGACTAGTAAGCGGAGGGCATGGTTATTAAGGCAGGGAGTAACGAAGGCTGCACCCCGCTTTTAAAGGGTTTTAAAGGCCAAGAGTGACAAAGGTGTCCCCTGCGGCACGAGGTGAGGTTGTAAATGTTAAAAAAATTTTAAATGGGCTTAAGGACGAGCAGGGGGTAAAACCCTCAACAGGGGTGTAAAACTGCTTTTTTGTACTTGAAAAAGGTTTTTTAAGGTTTTAATCATATAAAATTAGTAAAAAACCCTCTTCAGGGTGTATAATAAGAAACAGTCGCCTCAGGAGACAACATCCAAAAGAACGGCAACACGAGGTCTGTTCATGAGTTGGGGAAGCAAGACATATCACGGTCACAGGGCAAGGCTGCGGCAGAAGTTTAAGGACGCCGCCTTCACCTGGCTGCATGATTACGAGATTCTTGAGCTTCTGCTAACCTACAGCATACCGCGCGTGGATGTGAAGCCATACGCCAAGGACCTGCTGAAAAAATTCGGCAGCATCAGGGGCGTTCTTGATGCGCCGCGTAAAGATGTAGCCGCTGTTAACGGTGTGGGGGAGAACGTCTCCGTGCTCATAGCTTTTGCAAGAGAGCTTACCGAGTGTATGCTTACCGAGGCCGCGAGTCCGCAGCAGGCCCTTAATCAGCCCGAGGACGTAGCCTGTTTTGTTGCCGAGCACATGGGCTCTAATAAGGGCGATGAGGCATTACTGGCGGTATATCTTAACTCCAAAAATCGTCCCGTGGGTCTTGATACCATCTTTGAGGGCTGCCCTGATCTGCAGAATATCTCCGGCAAAGAGGTTGTGAAAAAGGCTCTGGAGTTTAATGCCCGCTCTGTTATCTTTGTACACCACGGAGCGTCCCTTGCGGCTGCTGAAGAAAACCTTGAGAGGCCCCTTGCCATGGGCCTTCGCACCGTTGCCTCTGCCGTGGATGTTGTGGTGCACGATTATATTATCCTTAGAGGCGACTCTGTTTTAAGCGCCCAGCAGGAGGGATGGTTCGGCAGTGACGGAGGCAGGCCAATCCCCCGCGGCGGTCCTCGCAGGTCTTAAGGGTTTGTTGGGCAGAAAGAACGGCGGACCTGCTCTGCCACTCCTTTGTCGTGCTTACTATGCTCCATACCCCGCTCTCCCCCCGTCTTCCCCCTGCCTCAACCCCCATCGTCTCCATTGAAAAACCTCTCTTTTCTTTTAACAAGTATCTTTTTTGTATGAATCTTTCCCTGTCTTACGGCCTCTTGAAGGGACTCCCCTTTTGCGAGCCACGCTGTAATGGCGCTTGAGAGCAGGCAGCCCGTGCCGTGAAATAACCCTCTGGGCCCGCTGAGGCGTTTGCCCTTGAACTCTGTAAAATCCGTGCCGTCATAGAGCAGGTCAATGGGTGTGCCCTTAAGATGACCGCCCTTTACAAGCACGGCCCCGGCCTTGAGGTCATTGTAAATGTCTACCGCAGCATCGTGCATCTCCGCGAGATTGGTTATGGCGCGGCCCGTAAGTATGGCGGCCTCTCTTATATTGGGTGTTACAAGGGTGCATAGCGGTATAAGGTCTTTTTTGATAACCTCAATCCCTTCTTTATCAATAAGGGGGGTGCCTCCTGTTGAGGCCATTACAGGGTCAATTACAATGGCGGGAGGGGTGTTTTTTTGTAGTGCCTCTGCCACAGTCGCTGCCACAGTACCTGAGCCGAGCATGCCGATTTTTACGGCATTTACTGTAGAGCCCCTGAGCAGGGACTCAAGGGTGCGGGATAAAAATTCGGGACCAAGCGGGAGGCACTCTGATACAGACTCAAGGTCTTGAACCGTAAGGGCCGTAGGCACAGCCGCTCCCTCTATGCCCAGGCTCTGAAAGACCGCGGTATCGGCAAGGAGCCCGGCCCAGCCCGTGGGGTCGAAGCCCGCTATGGTGAGGGCTATTTTTATACCTGGTATTGACATTTTTTTCAGCTCAGAATTAGAAATATAATGGATTGCGCTATGCCGATTAGCAGCCCCATGAGCCCTCCGAGGTACTCAAGGTGCTTTAGCTCGCGGGAGATAAAATCCGTCAGAAGGTCCTCGAACTTCTCAAAGTCCATACTGTCTATTCTCTTGGTCATGATATCCTGCAGGTCAATACCGTCCTTGAACCTTACGGCAAGCTCGTGTTTTTTCTTATCAATGTGACGTATTATATCCTTTGTAAGGCGGTGTTTGAGCTGCAATGTGATGTTCTCAGAGGCAAATCCTATTACCGGGATGGAGCGAAGTTTTTTAGAGCCCAGCCTCTTGTCCACAAGGGCCTCTATCATGCCCTTTACCTCAGACTCCCAGTCTATGCCCGAGAGCAGCCCCGTAATATCATCGGGTTTTATTACCTCGCGCTCAATGGTACCGGCAATGGAGCGTGTAATCTCCTTACGCCTCTTGGGGATAAGGCCCTGAAATTGAAAGCCCAGAATATTTACGGGTTTGATGGGACGAAAGAGCAGTTTTATGGCTACATAGTTGGTAAGCCACCCTATAAGGGCGCCTATTACAGGGGGTAGAAGAAGTTTGTAGTTAAGCAGTATTGCGTCCATGGGTATCTACGGGATTGTTGATGATAGCCTCTATAATTGTTCTTAGACAGGGTAAATGAAATTGTAATCTTGAATAAAAATTTAATACAGGCGAGAGGAAGAAGGTGGGGGCTTTTGGCGGGGAACCTCAAGAGGGGTGAGCGCACAGGTCTTACGGCTTTTACATAGGCCATGACGGCCTGTCTCAGTAGGCCGCGCCCCTGTGTTTGTTCATCTCCTCATCAAAGTACTTTTTGTACAGTATCTCCCACTCGCGGCAGCCCTCGGGTATATCCCTTGAGAGTGACCTTATCTTATGCCTTGCAAGCTCATCGGCATCATCCTCTACCTTGAATATCTTTGTTATTATGCGTTTTACCTCGGCAAGGGCCTTTGCGTCATCGCTGTAATCAACAAGGTCGTCATTCCAGATGGCGTCTGTAACAAGATGGGCTATGTGGGAGATTCTGTCATCTGAGAGCCTCAAATTATTATACCCCTCTCTTTTACCAGTTTGTTCTTAAGCATACGGAACATCTTTCTGTAGTCCACACGCTCATCAGTTATCTCGCCGGCATGGGCGCTTAGTATGTTCTCTACTTCTTTATCAAGCGCATCCTCGGCCTTTAAGTCGGCGATAATGGCCTCCTGAATGCGCAGCAGTATTGCCCCCTCATCGGCTTTCAGGGTGACGAGATTTTTTTCTTTCAGCCCCTTTAATACAAGAGAGGCGATCTCTTCAATCTTATCCATGTGTAGTCGCATAACAATTAAATTAGCACAGGTACCCCTACTTTGCAAGCCTTGCCCCCTGGCCTCTTTTGTGTATCGTGCTTCATACCCGCTCTTGACAGAAAGGGCCTTTATCCAGTATCGTAAATCTTTATATCCACAGGGTAGTGATACCGGAAAAACACGGAAGGATCCTGAGGCGGGCGCGTTCTGGCGCGGCCTTTGAGTGGGTCTTGCGCCTTAGGCGCAGGTAGCAGGGAGCAGTGAGGAAAATGGCTGTTATTTACGGGGTAAACCCCATTAAAGAGGCCCTTGCCGCGCGCCACGGCGAGTTGGAGCGCATTCTTATTCAACGCGGCGTGCGCGGTGAGAGCGCGGCCTCCATTATCAGTCTCGCGGCAAAGCTGAAGGTCCCTGTAGAGAGGGTATCTGCCGAGGCCCTTGCCGCGGCGGCGGGAGCGGTGAAACATCAGGGGGTTGCGGCAGTACTGCGAAGCGGGTTTGGATACTCCAGTTTTGATGAAATTCTTGTGCAGGTGGAGAAGGTGCGAAAAAGCGGCAGCAGGGCCCTTGTGCTCGTTCTTGACTCTATTAAGGATCCCGGTAACCTGGGCTCCCTGATAAGAACGGCCTTATGCGCCGGGGCGCAGGGTCTTATTATCCCAAGAGACAGAGCGTGTCCCGTAACAGCCGTGGTGGAGAAGGCATCGGCCGGGGCCGTAAGCCACATCCCCGTAGCAAGGGTTACGAATATCGCGCGCACCGTAAGAGAGTTGAAGGAAGAGGGGTTATGGGCCGTGGCCATTGAGGCCGATGGTGAGAGGGATATTTACGCCGCGGACCTTGCCGGGGACCTTGCCCTTGTTGTTGGGTCCGAGTCCGGGGGGGTGAGAAGGCTTGTGCGAGATGCCTGCGATGAGTGCCTCTCCATCCCAATGGCAGGGACTCTTGGTTCACTTAACGCGGCCCAGGCCGGGGCTGTGGCTCTATTCGAGGCCGTGAGGCAGGGTAAGATCAAGAGCCCTTAGCAGGCGCAGGGTATGAGAAAATAAAAGAGGCCCCGTAGGGGCCTCTTTTTGTTGTTATTAAGGGTAAAAAACATGCTTTTGTATATATGCGGCTTTTTATCTGCGGTTTTCTTTAGAGCGGTATGCCGGCGCAAAGTGCAACCGCGGCCAATATTACCCCCCCCCTGTATCTTGCCTTAACCCCGCAGATTCATCACCATGGAGCCGTCTTACTTCTCTGCCTCTGCCTCAGCCTCAACCTGCCAGCGTTTGAGCGTGGGCACAAGTTCGCCCGCTACTGTAAGCGCCTTTTCCATGGGCATCTTGCTCTGCGCAACAATAGATTTTGCCACTTTCTCTATCATCTGCTCCATGGTAATATCGGGCTCCGTAAACTCACCCTTCCAGTAACAGTATCTGCAGTAGTTGATGTCAATGCACCTTGTGGCTGTTGTGCCGAACTCCGTGGGTTTTTTAAGGTTAACGCCGCAGCTCTGACACGATGGCGCTGCTAATGGTTGTCTTGTCATCTGTATACTCCTTTTAGGTTTTCTATTTATAAGGTGGTTTTTTTCTTGTTTACGTCTCAGGTCATCTCTTCAGAGAGTTTTTCTCCTGCAAGTACGTGCATATGGAGGTGAAAGATGGTCTGGCCTCCGCCTGCGTTGGTATTTACAATGGTGCGAAAGCCCTTTTCGGCAAAACCCATTTTTTGCGCAATCTTCACGGCGGTCTTAAGCAGCCCGGCAGAGGCGGACTCCTTATCTCCCTCCACACACTCGATGATATTTCTGTAGTGGGCTCTGGGTATAATGAGAAGGTGAGTGGGGGCCTGAGGAAACCTGTCCTTTATGACGATAAATTCGTCATTCTCGTAGAGAAACTCCGAGCTTAACTCGCCTGAAACAATGCGGCAGAAGAGGCAGTCCTTATCCATGAGTAGTACCCTTTTTTGTGCGTCCTTGTTTTTCTTCAAGCCCCGAGGTTCCGGAGCGCCTTGATAACTCATCAAGCACGGCCTCTATCTTTAACCCCCGCCGGCAGAGCATAACCATTGTGTGAAAGAGCAGATCCGCGGCCTCATGCACTACGGCTTTATCAGGCTCGTTTTTTGCGGCCTCTATGAACTCCCCTGCCTCCTCTGCGACCTTCGCGAGTATGGCCTCAGCGCCTCCTGCATAGAGACCTGCCACATAGGAGGTTTCAGCAGGTGCGGTTTTCCTCTCCTCAAGTACTCTCTGCAGGTCTTCGAGTATGGCATCTTCGCGCACGTGGCCTCTCTTATCTTCAGTGGGGCGCGTTAACAATTCTCTGTAAAAACAAGACCTTTCACCTGTATGACACGCGGGCCCCTCTGGGTCTACGGTTAGCAGCAGCGTATCGCCGTCGCAATCATAGCTGATGGCCTGTACGTTTAAAAAATTACCGCTGGTCTCGCCCTTTAGCCAGAGCTTTTCACGGCTTCGGCTGTAAAAGCAGGCCCTGCCCACGGCCAGGGTCTTTGTAAGGGACTCTCTATTCATGTAGGCAAGCATGAGCACATCACCTGTGTCTCTATCCTGCGCTATGGCAGGCACAAGGCCGGCGGCGTCAAATTTAATCTCTGAAATATTAATTGAATCCAGCATTATCGCCGTCCTTTAAGAGTTACCTCGGTAAAACAGATTTTAATATAATAAACTCCCGTAGTGGTTTTGTCAATCCCCGCTCTTACTTGTGGGTCTCTCTAAAGCGCGGTAGATATGGGGCGTGAACCCCGCACTATACATGGCGGAGGGCCTGCCAATAAAACCTTGACGAATTCAAGTATGTAATATATCTTAGAAATATCATGAAGAACCACACCGCCATAGTCCTTGCCGCGGGCAAGGGCACACGCATGAAGTCTGATATGCCAAAGGTCCTGCACGAGGTGGCAGGCGAGCCCATGATACTGCATGTGATAAGGCTCCTTAAGGTCCTTGGCATGGGGCGCATACTTGTTGTGGTAGGCCACGGCTCTGCCGAGGTGCGCGCTCGCCTTGCGGGATATGACATTACCTTTGTGGAGCAGACCGAGCAGCTTGGCACGGGTCACGCCGTTCTAAGCGCCATGAAGGCCCTGAAGGGCTGCAAAGGAGATGTACTCATACTCTCCGGAGACGTACCCCTTCTAAGCGCACCTACTGTAAAGGGGCTCTTTAAAATTTTTAACAAAGAGGGCCCTGCAAGGGCCCTTGCCTTTATATCGGCCTTTATAGAGGACCCCACAGGGTATGGCCGTGTGATAAGGGATGATAATGGGGCAATACTGCGTATAGCGGAACAAAAAGACGCAAATACGGCTGAAAAGGCCGTTAAGGAGATAAACACGGGCTGCTACCTTGCTGATGCAAGGTTTCTTGCCAAGAATATTGAAAAAATAGGTTCCTCCAACGCGCAGGCAGAGTACTATCTGCCTGACCTCATACCCCTTGCCCTTAAAGCAGGATCAAAGGTCTCGGCGCTTACACTTGCTGACCCTGAGGAGGTAATGGGCATAAACAACCGTGTGGAGCTTGCCGCGGCAGGTGCTCTTATGAGAAAGAGGATACTGACTGCCCTGATGAGAAGCGGAGTTACCATTATTGACCCTCTTCGAACCGTAATATCAGCTGATGTCAAGATAGGGCGCGATACGATTATTCACCCCTCTGTGAGTATTAGTGGCTCCACCATAGGACGGGGGTGTACAATAGAGCAGGGCGCTATTATTACGGCATCGAAGATAGGCGACGGCACCACGGTTCGGCCTTACTCTATTATAGAGTCAGGTACTATAGGCAAGTCCGCGAGTATCGGTCCTTTTGCGAGACTTCGTCCCGAGGTCAAACTCTCAGATGAGGTGCGTATAGGCAACTTCGTGGAGATTAAGAAGTCCACACTGGGTAAGGGCACAAAGGCCGGCCACCTCAGCTACCTTGGCGACTCCCATATCGGCGCGGGGGTAAATATCGGCGCCGGGACCATTACATGCAACTACGACGGGGTCAATAAATACCTTACCCGTATAGATGAGGGGGTTTTTATTGGCAGCGACTCACAGCTCATAGCACCGGTACGAGTGGGCAAGGGCGCTTATGTGGGCTCAGGCACAACAGTTACAAGAGACGTGCCGCCGGGGGCCCTTGTGACATCAAGGGGCTCGGAAAAGGTTATAAAAGGCTGGGTAAAGAAAAAATTTGGAAAGTAGCCCTTTTACGGTATTTATAAAGTGTGGCTCAGTGCTCCTGCGTTAATTGCTGCGGGGGGGGTGCGTGTTGACATATAGTGAGAACTCTTTTGGAGAGTCTATAAAAAATGTGCGGTATTGTAGGGTATAGCGGTACAAAAGCAGCGGCAGGAGTGCTTGTGGAGGGGCTCCGAAGGCTTGAGTACAGGGGGTATGACTCCAGCGGGCTTGCCCTTCTTGATAAGGGCAGTATTAATATCGTAAGGAGCGTGGGAAAGCTGCAGGGCCTTGTGGACGCTCTTTCGGGGCGTACGCTGGAGGGGCACACCGGTGTGGGTCATACGCGCTGGGCAACACATGGCCGGCCCACTGAGGCTAATGCTCACCCCCATAAAGAGGGTGTAGTCGCAGTGGTGCATAACGGTATTATTGAGAACTACCTTGTACTTAAAAAAGAACTTATGGACACAGGCGCGGCCTTTAAGTCCGAGACAGACACCGAGGTACTTGCCCACCTTATAAACCGCGAGATAGAAGGCGGGGCAGACCTCGTAAGCGCCGTGCGTGCAGCGGCCCTTAAGGTAAAAGGCACCTATGCCATGGCAGCCATATCTGAGAACGAGCCAAATACCGTAGTGGGTGCAAGGATGGAGTGCCCTCTTATCGTGGGCCTTGGCGATAACGAGGCTGTTCTCAGCTCCGATATACCGGCTATCCTTGATATTACGAGAAAGGCCCTCTTTCTTGAAGACGGAGACGTGGTGGTGCTTTGTGACGGCGAGGTGGAGATATTCAACCTCGCAGGGGAGAAACTCCATAAAGAACCTACGGTTATAAACTGGAGCCCTGTAATGGCCGAGAAGGGCGGGTACCGTCACTTCATGTTAAAGGAGATATTCGAACAACCCGGGGCCATTACCGATACCTTCAGGGGCAATATCAGCGAGGAGACAGGGGAGGTCTTTCTTGACGGGCTGGACCTTGATGTAAAAAAACTCAGAAAGATATATATCCTTGCCTGCGGCACCTCGTGGCACGCGGCACTTGTGGGTAAATTCCTCATTGAACGGTACGCCTCCATACCCGTTGAGGTAGACCTTGCCAGCGAGTTTCGGTACAGAGACCCTCTTGCAGGAGAGAACGACCTTGTAATAGCCATCTCGCAGTCAGGTGAGACGGCAGATACCATCGCCGCGGTGAGAGAGGCGAAAAAACACGGCGTTCACCTTATATCCATCTGTAATGTCATGGAGAGTAGCCTTACAAGAGAGGCGAACTGGTCTTTTATGACCCACGCAGGCCCTGAGATAGGCGTTGCCTCTACCAAGGCATTTACAACCCAGTTAACGGCCCTCTTGCTTCTGGCCATTAACTTTGGGCGCAGCACAGGCCGCATGACCGCTGCCGAGGCCGTTGCCATGCTTCAGGAGCTGGTGCATCTGCCGGGCAAGATAGAGAAGGTCCTTATGAAGGAGTCATCCATTGAGGCCATAGCAAAAGAATATTTTCATTACAGAGATTTTATCTTTCTCGGCAGGGGCATAAACTACCCCATAGCACTTGAGGGGGCGCTGAAACTTAAGGAAATATCATATATACATGCCGAGGGTTATCCCGCGGGAGAGATGAAACACGGCCCCATCGCCCTTATTGATGAGAACATGCCGGTGGTGGCCCTTGCGCCGGCGGACTCGTTATACGCCAAGATGCTGGGAAATATGGAGGAGGTTAAGGCAAGAGGCGGGCTTGTAATAGCCATACTTACTGAGGGTGATACCACGGCCGCCCCATGCGCGGACCACACATTTACCGTGCCTGCCATAACCGAGGCCCTTGCACCGCTGCTGCTCTCCATCCCGCTTCAGCTTCTGGCCTATCATGTAGCCGTGCTAAAGGGCACGGATGTGGACCAGCCCAGAAACCTCGCGAAAAGCGTGACAGTGGAATGACCGCCCTGTTCTGTGCTTTTATGCCTGAGATAAGACCTCTCCATGTAATAGGTTTCTTTTTTATTTACCCCTCTGCGGGTGAAAAAAACCAATGAGATACCTTATCCTTATAGTTGCCTATGTGCTTGGCTCCATACCATTTGGTATAATCTCGGCGAGGGTTTTTGGCGGAGCGGATCCCCGCACCATGGGAAGCCGTAATATCGGCGCCACCAACGTAAGGCGCTCGGCAGGAAAACCTGCCGCCATCCTGACCCTTATACTGGATATCCTCAAGGGCGCGCTCCCCGTGCTTGCGGCCCGCGCACTGGGTCTGCCTTATGCTTTTGTTGCCGCAGCAGGGCTCCTGGCCTTTCTTGGTCACCTTTACCCGCTTTTTCTTGGTTTTAAGGGCGGCAAGGGCGTAGCCACGGCCTGCGGAGTAATGTTTGTCTTATCACCCCTTGCTACCCTTATCGCCCTTGCTGTATTTATCATAACCGCGGCCATTAAAAGATACGTTTCCCTTGCCTCCATACTTGCGGCGGCAAGCTTACCGGTATCATTATACGTCTTGTGCGGCCCGGGTGAGTACCTTGTCCTGGGCTTTATTATCGCTATCTTTGTAATCTTCAGGCACAGGGCTAATATTAAGAGACTGCTGTCAGGCAAGGAGAATAAGATATAAAGCAGTCCTCTATCTGAATAAAATCCTTATTTTTTCTTGACAAATCCCATGAAATCACATAAGTTAATAAATTCTAATACCTCTAAGGATGGCAATAAAAATGAAGACCTACGTACCGAAAGTTGATAAAAACACGAAAAAATGGTTTATCGTCGATGCCGAGGGTAAGACCCTTGGCCGTATCGCCGCTAAAATAGCCTCAGTGCTGCGCGGTAAGCATACACCTCAATTTGCTACGGACATGGATATGGGAGACTTTGTAGTTGTGGTGAACGCCGAGAAGATACATTTTACAGGCAAAAAAGGCAGTGACAAGATCTATTATCATCATACAGGTTATATCGGCGGCATAAAAGGCATCAGTCTCGGTAAGCTCCTTGAGACAAAACCTGAAGAAGCCATTAAAAAAGCCGTCTGGGGTATGCTGCCTTCAGGACCGCTTGCAAGAGACATGTTCAGCAAGCTCAAGGTCTACGCCGGCCCTAACCATCCTCACGAAGCTCAAAAACCCCTCCCCCTCCAATAGGGGCTGTGGGCGAGTTAGAGAGACGGGGCAGTTAGTATAATATTATGTGATTGGCCCAATTTTTTTTGACGGGGCTTATACAGTATTAAAAATAAAGAGGGGGCCAGCCCCCCTGACACGGAAAGCGGAGCAGAAAATATGTCAGAAGAGATAGTAACTGTTGGCAGAAGAAAGACAGCTGTGGCAAGGGTAAGGCTCAAGGCAGGCGTTGGGGAGATTAAGATAAATAAAAAACCCGTTGCCGAGTTTTTTGGCAGAGAAGACCAGATAAAGACAATAGCCGATGCCTTTACTGTTACCAATACCACGGGGCAGTTTGATGTGGCAGCCAGAGTAACAGGCGGCGGCATGACAGGCCAGGCCGGTGCCGTAAGGCATGGCATCTCAAGGGCCCTTATCATATCCGACCCTGAGCTTCGGGCGGTGCTTAAAAAAGCGGGTTTCCTCAAGAGAGACCCGAGGATGAAAGAGCGTAAAAAGCCCGGTCAGAAAGGCGCGAGAGCGAGGTTCCAGTTCTCCAAGAGGTAAGTTTGACCTCACATTCTCGTGTTATTTTTTTGGGGAGGGCTTTTGGCCTTCCCCTTTTTTTTTAAGAAGTGAAGCCGGATTATAAATCTATAATCAAAAAAGGAAGACTCCATGATATCAGAGATATCAGCAGCCATAATCGGAGGCAGCGGATTTACGGGTCTTGAGCTGCTTCGTATACTTAAGTGCCATCCCAATGTGAAAATTACGGCCATTACATCACGGCAGTTCAGCGGTAAAGCCGTGGAAGAGGTCTTCCCATCGCTAAGGGGGCTCTATGAGGGGTTGAACTTTACCACCCTTGAGAGCACTGATGCCATGAACATTGACCTGGTCTTTTGTTGCCTGCCCCATGCGGCCTCAATGGACGTTGTAAGCAGGTTTATAAAGGCCGGAGTAAAGGTCATAGACCTCAGCGCGGATTTTCGTATTAAGGATGCCGCTGTATATGAAAAATGGTACGGACCGCACACATCTAAGTATCTACTTGACGAGGCTGTGTACGGCCTGCCTGAGATGAACCGCGATTCCATTAAAAAGGCTGCGCTTGTAGCCAACCCCGGGTGTTACCCAACAGGGGCAACGCTTGCGGTAATGCCGCTTCTAAAAGAGGGGCTCTTGAAACAAGGCGCTGCCGTTATCGTAGATTCAAAGAGCGGCGTATCCGGGGCGGGTCGGGCCCTCTGCGAGGCCACGAGTTTTGTCGAGGTTGCAGGCGGGTTCAAGGCATATAAAGTGGGCGGGCACAGGCATACGCCGGAGATAGCGCAGAATTTTTCCACGCTTGCCGGTACTGATGTGGACGTGGTCTTTACCCCTCACCTGCTGCCTGTCTCAAGGGGAATATTAACCACCTTATACGCGACACTGGACAAGGGCCTTACCACGGCTGAGCTTCACGGTTTATATAAAGAGACCTATGGCAATGAGCCCTTTGTGCGCCTTTTGCCTGAAGGTGAGTTCCCCAATTTAAATCAGGTACGCGCCTCCAACTACTGCGACATTGGTCTGTGGTCAGACGCGGGGTCCGGGCAGGTGATAATAATATCCGCCATAGACAACCTCGTAAAAGGGGCCTCCGGGCAGGCCGTGCAGAACATGAACCTTGTCTTTGGTCTTGAGGAGAGAACAGGGCTTATGGCGGCGCCGCAGAGTATTTAAAGAGAACGCCGCCGCGTGGGCGGGGTCAGGAAACTTTCGTAATACCCTTGACTCAGGCGAATTGCATGCCATGCTTAATAGAGGACATCTATGCGTTAGGGGGGCATGGGCAAAGCAAGGCATTGTGCCCATGCCCCCATTATCACGGGGCAGCCATGTCTTAAAGGATAAACAGGGCAAGGACCGGAGTCTCTGCTGCATGGTTAAAGCGGCCAAAAGCCTCTCGGCTGGTTTGTAACCTGTGCAGAATGGTGAGGCGAAGGACGCCCGTTAATATTAAATAATCTTATATCAAAAGATTGTATTTGGATGATGTTCTGTACTCTGCGTTACTCATCCTGGATACTTTTATTTTTTTGTCCGGGTAGTGGCAGAGCTTCATCTGGAGTAGCGTAATATGAGCGTATCACGTGAAAGACATCTTGATTCATTGCGGGGAATCGCAGCGTTGATAGTTGTTGTTGTTCATTATCTTTCTGCTTTTTACCCGTACACGGTATATGGCACATCGCGTGGATTTGAGCAGCATGCGGTATGGGAAAAGATTTTTTTCTTTCCCCCTTTTGGAGTCCTTACCTCCGGGCATCTTGCGGTCTCTCTGTTTTTTATCTTAAGCGGTTATGTGCTTTCCTATCGCTACCTTGGAGAGCCAAGGCAGGTTAAAAAAATATTAGCCTCCATCCTAAAGCGCCCCGTCAGACTCGGCGGCCTTGTATGGTTCGCTGTAATACTCTGCGCGCTGATGTGGAATTACGGATTTTTCTCAAATGGCGCTGTCCCGGACTTAACGGGTTCAAAGCTCTGGCTCGATTATTTCTGGGTTGGCGACTTTAATGTATACAGATTTTTACTTGACTTCACGGAATCATCTTTTAGTAAGGCGTTTATATACGACCCTCCGCTCTGGACTATAAAGTTCGAGCTCTATGGCTCAATAATGGTGTACTTATTTCTCCTTCTAACCGGGGACTTTAAGTACAGAATTTTGGTCAGTATCTTACTTATTATCTTTTTTGAGAGTAGCCTTTATGAGGGGTTCTGGCTTGGAGTGCTTGTCGCGGATGTAAGAAAAAACTACACTCTCCGGTATTTTAAAAAATTCAAGGGCGCATATTGCGCCTTGTTTTTAATATTATTTCTTTTCTTCTCTTCATATCCTTATGATGTAGATCAACGATTTCTTGCCGGTACAATATACTCCTTTTTGCCAAATACGCAAAGTCTACGCGGTGGTTATCCCATGATTGCCGCTCTCTCTGTTTTTGTTCTGGTGGTCTCAAGCGCAAGATTAAAAAAATATCTCAGCTGGTCCCCATTGCATTTTATGGGTAATATCTCATACGGAGTATACGCCATTCACTTCCTGGTTCTGGGCTCTTTGTCCGCCAGGTTGTTTGTGTTCTTAAATAATTATATGAGTTATGGGTTTTCTTTTTTAATTGTATTTTTATCCGGCCTGCCTGTGATAATTTTTCTTGGATATCTGGCGACAATCTATGTTGATTATTCTGCCATTAAACTTGCGTCTTATATAAGCAAGAAAGCAACCTCTGTTGATATTTTTTCATCAGTAAAAAAAAGGCTGCTTAATGCAAGACAATCATAACAGATAATGCAAATACAGACGAGTGTGTGTGTGATGGTTTTTGTTCTGAAGGCAGGTAGTGTAAGAATTTTTGTTAGGATTTAACATGTTTTTTTCTCCCCTGTATTGCTAATTGTGCGCAAGCAAGTGAGTGATGTTTGCCGAGCCCTTCTCCATACTGCAAGACTTACACATATGATTAATATGTCCCTCTCCCTACTCGGGTAAGGCAGGCACCGCTGAGAGCAGTTTTTTAGTATACTCATGAGTGGGCCTGTTAAAAATATCTTCTACCGCACCACGCTCCACGATCTTGCCGTTGTACATTACGGCAACCTCATCGGCGATATACTCCACTACACCAAGGTCGTGGGTGATGAATAAATAGGAGATACCGAATTTATCCTGAATAATTTTTAGTAAATTCAGAATCTGGGCCTGCACCGAGACGTCAAGTGCGCTTACGGCCTCATCGCAGATGATGAACTCCGGGCGCACGGCAAGGGCGCGTGCTATACCGATTCTCTGCCTCTGCCCGCCGGAGAACTCGTGGGGGTAGCGACTCATGGCCTTTGGCCCAAGTCCTACGAGGTCAAGGACCTCGGCAACGCGTCTCTGCCTCTCGACCTTATTAAGCCCTGGCAGGAGCGAGCGTATCCCTTCTTCTATAATATCCTTTACCATGAGTCGCGGGTTTAGAGACGAATAGGGGTCCTGAAAAATTATCTGCATCTTTGCCCGAATTTGCTTGAGCTCTCTTGTGCCCATCGCGGTAATCTCTTGACCTCGAAAACACACAGAGCCGCCTGCGGGTTTAATGAGCTGTAAGATAGTCTTGCCTGCAGAGGTCTTTCCGCACCCGGACTCGCCTACAAGGGCCAGCGTCTGCCCGCTCCTTACCGTAAGGTCTATGCCGTCAACAGCGCGTACATAACCGCGTATCTTCTTAAAGATTCCCTTTCGTATTGGGTACCATGTCTTAAGGTTGCTGATTTTAACAATAGTCTCGCTGCCGGGCGCGGCGGCTTTGGTGGGGAGGGCTTTGCTCTCTCCATCCGCTGCGGCACGTAACGGCCTTGCTTTTGCACCGCTCATAAAGGCGAGGTCATATAGGTGACAGGCCACGAATTGTTTGCTCCCGTAATCATTGGCTGTACTTTTTTTTGTGGTAAGGGCCGGCTCTGTAGCAGCGCAGCCCTCCATCTCACGGGGACACCTGCCGGAAAAACGGCAGCCTTTGGGGTAGCTTGTAGCCGCAGGCACGGCTCCTTTAATGGTATCAAGCAGATGGCCACGTCTTGCGGCTCCGGGGATGGAGCGCATGAGTTTAATTGTATAGGGGTGTTGAGGATTGCTGAAAAGCAGCCTTGCCGGTGCAAGCTCCACAAGGCGGCCTGCGTACATCACTCCCACGGTATCGGCGTTATTATATACAAGGGCGAGGTTGTGCGTTATGAGAAGCACTGCTGTGCCCAACTCGGATTTAAGTTCGTTCATGAGTCCCATGATGTCTTTTTGTATGGTGACATCAAGGGCCGTTGTCGGCTCATCGGCGATGAGGAGGTCTGGTTTGCAGCAAAGCGCCATTGCTATCATGACGCGCTGGCGCATGCCGCCTGAGAGCCTGTGGGGATAGTCATTGAAGATGGCCTCGGGGTCTGTGAACTTTACCTGCGAGAGCATGGAGATGGCCGCGTTTTTGGCCTCGGCCTTATTAAGTCCCTGATGAAGCGTAAGGGCCTCGGTAATCTGGTTGCCGATGGTAAAGACAGGGTTCAGCGAGGTCATTGGTTCCTGAAATATCATGGAGATGCGGTTACCGCGGATGTGGCGTTTTTCCGCCTCAGGGAGGTTGCTGATCTCAGAGCCGTTAAGAAAAATATCGCCATGTGTCTCCACGCCTGACGCGCTTAGAAGCTGAATTATGGAGAGGGCTGTTACGGATTTACCGCACCCTGATTCTCCCACAAGGGCGAATGTGGAGGACCGCTCTATCTTAAAAGATACTCCGTCAACAGCGCGGGCAAGCCCCTCGCCTGTCTTAAAGTAAGTTTTTAAATTTTTAACTTCAAGGACCTGGCTACTCATGTGTTTTGTGCCTTTTCATATTGTTTACAAGTTTTGTCTCGTGGGGCGCAGGGGGTATATTCAATGAACTAAAGTCCGTTCCCTATTGGTTTTCTTTATCTTACTTTCTTTTTTCCAAAAGAAAGTAAGTTATCTGTACCTCAGCTTGGGGTCCAGCGCATCACGTACGGCATCGCCAAAAATATTCGCGGGCAGCACAAGTCCAAACATAAATAGAAAAGAGGCAAAGAGGTTCCACCAGACAACGGGTTCACGGCTCAGCTCCAGTCTTGCCGTGTTTATCATATTACCCCAGCTGCCCATCTCCGGGCCCACTCCGATACCGATATAACTCAGCACTGCCTCGGCCAGGACCAGTCCGCTGAACTGCAGCACCACGGTAATCAGGACTATATGCATAAGGTTGGGGACTATGTGCCGCCATATAATTCCGCTGCCGGGCACTCCAAAGGCGCGCGCAGCGTTTACGTACTCCAGCTCGCGGAGCTTCATGGCCTCGCCTCTAATCAGTCGGCATAGATCTGTCCATGATGTTATGCCGAGAATAAGGCAGAGCCAGAACAAGCGGTCATTAGGGACAAAGACAGATAGGAATACATCGCTCTCGGATACAAGCCCGCCCTGAAAACCCTTGCCGCCAAAGAGCAGCATAAAGGCTACTATGAGCAGCACGCCGGGGATAGATGAGAGCGTGGTGTAAACGTACTGAATAATATCGTCTATAAAACCACCGAAAAAACCTGCGATAACGCCAAAAAATATTGCGAATGGGATAATAATAAGCGTGGTTCCCGTGCCGATGACAATACCTGTGCGTATGCCTTTTATGGCGGTGTAGAGTACATCAGAGCCGACTTTGTCTGTTCCAAGTATATGTGTGCCCGGATATCTCAGCGGCGGATACCCCCGTGTAACGCGGCCGTCAGGCAGCTCCATACTCTCTTTAACAAAGAGTCTGGAGGCAAATGGGGCGGAGTAGGATTTTTCCGTTCCAGTACGCAGCCCGCTAAGCGCTCTGTCAAGAAGGCTGAGGGCCTCGCTCTCATAAACAGCACCACCGTCCTCGGTTATAAGGGCAGCACCGTTCTCGTCTACGGCAACGTCGCGCCAGCGCAGGCTGTCCATGAGGGCTGTGCCTAGGTAGAGGCATAAAAATACAAGTGAGACGGCGGCAAGACGGTTTTGTTTTATCTCGCGCAGAACCGCACCGTTGCCGCGGGTGGAGCGGTAGGCCATAAAAATGGCTCCCCCGGTAACGAGAAATACGATTAAATCAGTAGCAAGTATTACGGGCATTACAAGACCTCTTTAATCAAAGACCACTCTGGGGTCGACGAGCGTGTAGCTGATGTCCGTTAATATGAGACCGATAATATACAGTATGGAGCCCAGATAAACCATTGAGCGCACAATGGCAAAGTCCTGGGCCTGTATGGCGTCGATTGTAAAACTACCCAGTCCGGGTATGGAAAAAAAGCTCTCCATAATAAGGCTTCCGTAAAAGAGAAATGGTATGGAGACTACCACGTTGGTAAGTACGGGTATCATTGCGTTTTTAAGGGCGTGTTTAAATAGGACTCTTGATTCTCCAAGGCCCTTTGCACGGGCGGTACGGATATAGTCACGGCCCGTTTCTTCAAGAAATACGGTTCGGTAAAACCTCACTCCAGCCCCTGTTGAGCCGATAAGGGCTACGATAACGGGGAGTATGAGAAATTTTATTGAGTGCAGGCCCGTGTCGTAGCCTGAGATGGGAAGTAGGCGCAGGGCTTTGCCAAGGAAAAATTGACCGCCTATAATATAAAATAGTATGGAGATGGACATCATTATGACGCAGATAAATAACCCCCACGTATCCAGAAGCGTACCTCTCAGGTAGGCAAGTATCATGGCTAAAAAGAGGTTTATTATTATGGCGAATATAAAAGTAGGGAGCCCGATTGCAAGGCTTGCCCACATGCGCCCCCTTATTTCGCGGCCTATGTCTATGTTGTTTCTATCGGAACGGCCAAAATCAAACCATAAGAGCGGCGCGGACTTTTGAAAAAATATAGTCTGCGTTACTATGCCTGCGCCGTGTTCATCTGTGTTGATAAATGCGGGCAGATCATAACCGTGGTCTTTTTTCCAGTTCTCAACAGCCGCCGGCGTGACGAATTTTTCGCCAAGTATCTTTCGTGCCATATCGTCAGGCGTGTTTACGCGGAAGAAAAGCAGGGCCGTAAGCACATTAACCCCGATGATAATAGGCACGGCGTACATGAGGCGTCTGATTATATAAGAGAGCATTTTAGCGGTGCCTCCTGTACTGTCTCATCCTTTTCTCCTCTTCATGGAGGTAATGGAGAAGAGGATAATTCCACCCAGTATTATGATGAAGAGCGCCACGGGCAAAAAGCGGGGCTTGTTCCATTCTTTTCGTGCCTGCTCCCTTGTGGACGCGTCAAGCCTGATATATTTTAAGGTATTATTGGCCATGGCGTTTGGTTTTATGTTTTTTACCCACTTGTGATAAAGCCCAAAGGAGAGTGGATGGTAACCCCAGACCCATGGCGAGTCTTTTTGCGCTATACGGAGCATTTTTTTTATTATGGCAAGACGCTTCGGGGAGTTGTCCATATTCTCCATTATATCAAAGAGTCTGTCGAACTCCGGGTTCATGTAGTTGGCCACGTTCTCACCCTTGTGCCTTACTTTGCTGTTGGAGCCAAGGAGGAGAAAGAGAAAATTCTCAGGGTCAGGGTAGTCTGCGTTCCAGCCCCATGAAAAAAACTGGAAGTTTCCGCCGCGCATCTTTTCCTGAAAGCGGTTGTAATCTGTTGTCCTGTTAACAAGCTGAATCCCCAGGAGTTTGAATTTTTTTATATACCACTTGATAAGGTCGGCCTGCCCGGGCCCTGTCCACGCGTTATCAAATGTAATCTCAAGGGGCCGTCCCTTGCTGTCGCGCCCTGCGGGGTAACCGGCCTCTATCATGAGTTTTTTCGCGTACTCCAGACTCCTTCGGTGCGGTACCTGTTTTTTACTGTCCCATGTGTAGACAAAGGGATTAATCCCTTCCTTGCCTTCAATATGGCCGAATATTCCCGGTGGGAGCGGAGAAAAGGCAGGCATGCCGCGGCCGTTATTAAAGATCTCCAGGTACTCCTCGTAATTAATGGCTATGGTAATGGCCTGGCGAAGTTTTTGTTTTGATACGCTGTATCCGCCCACTACGTCATCGAGCATATTAAAACCCGCGTAATATGTGGTGGGCATTACCGAGGTCTGCAGTTTTATACCCTTATCCCTGATAAAAGACGTTATCTCCGGCCTTCCGGCGGCCCCGAAGGTAACGGCCTGATCAAAGCTCTCGGAGCTGATGCCGGAGTTGTCGTAGTAACCCTGCAGAAACTTATTCCAACGCGGAATGGCCTCTTTTTCCAGCTTGTAGACGGCGCGTCTGATAAACGGAAGCCTTTTTCCGCTGTCAGCGAGAAAGCCCGCGGCCTCGTCACCCGGCTCTCCGCTCTCGGGGTATCTGTCCTCGTGGTAGTTTTTATTGGCCTCAAGGATTATCTCCATATTGGGGTTAAAGCTCTTCATTACAAAGGGGCCCGTGCCAACGGGGTAGCGGTCCAGGGTGATGTTCTTTGCCATGAGTTTGCTCTGGTTGTAAAATTCAAGGACCTCACGGGGCATGGGAGAGAAAAAAGGCATGGCAAGCCAGTATATGAACTGAGGGTATTTTCGCTTAAGTATTATCCTGTATGTGTACCGGTCTACCACGAGTGCGCCGGGCAGGGAGTACTTTGCGTAATCGAATACTATGGGGTTGAGCTGCTCATCAAGGCTCTGGTTGTATGAGGGCCCTGCCTTTTCTTTTCTCTCTTTTCTTATGGCGGTGAGGTCTTCTCTCATCTTTAGCTCCAGCTCTTTTAGCCCCAGTATGTATTTTTCCAGTATGGGCAGCACCGGGCTGGCTACGAGCGGGTCGGCCATACGTTTTATCTGCAGGACGTAGTCCTCGGCAATGAGACCTCGAGTGGCCCTCTCGGGTAAGTCTTCAATACCCTCTATGTCTTCAATCTCCTTATCTGTAAGGGCGTTGTAAAGGGGCGTGCCGTCAGGTTTTTTTGCAAAGGCCGGATGGTCCTCGTATCTTATATCTTTTTTTATCTTTATCTCATATACAGCCCGTGCCACTCTCCTGGCCTCGGCCTCAGGGGGCAGGCTGCGGCCGGACTTATCAAGGTAACGTGGCGTTGGCATGGCCGCCGCCGTAAGCTGGGTAAGCTCATAGGGGCGTTTCAAGTAGTGATACTGAAGCGGAGGCTCGTATATCTGAGCGATGAGCCTGTACTCATCAGCGCTGTAGGAGCGCGCCGGGTCAAGGTGCTTTGGCGCCTCGGTAAAAGTGGAGTAAAATATATTCTGCCCCTGCTCCTCAGTGCGGTAGGGGTTATTGGGCGTACAGCCTGCCGCCAGAAGCGGCAGGAGCAGCAGGAGCAGGTATGGAAAAAGGCGTGCGCCTCCCTGTGATGAGTCTGTATTCTTAATAGTCCTTACTCCCTGTAGTATCCTTCTTAAAAGAAAAATAACATAATGTTGCGAGGGCGGTCAAGGTCTCGGTTATGCCGCGGGCAAAGGGGTGGGGCTGTGCCGCGGCCGCCTCCTGAAGATGATCTTGTCCACCTGATGCCCGCTTCTGCGTGAAGGCTGCCAGAGAGCTTTCATTTGACATAAAGGGCTTAATTCTATTATAATTTTTTATTCTCCCTTTCAGGGAACAAATTTAGAAAAAAGGTCCTGTAAAATGCTTCATGGTAAAAAAATAGTTGTTGTGCTTCCGGCCTATCATGCCGAGAAGACCCTTGTAATGACCTATAATGATATTCCCCATGATATTGTTGACGAGGTAGTGCTTGTAGACGACTGCAGCCGTGATAATACTGTGGAAGAGGGGCGCAGGCTGGGGATAAAGCATATTATTGTTCATGAGAGAAACCTTGGCTACGGCGGCAATCAGAAGACCTGTTACAGCGAGGCCCTTAGGCTCGGGGCCGATATCGTTGTTATGCTGCACCCTGATTATCAGTACACGCCGAAGCTTATCTCGGCCATGGCCTCCATGATAGCCTCCGGGGAGTTTGATGTGGTCCTTGCCTCGCGGATTCTCGGCCGCGGCGCCCTGGCGGGTGGGATGCCCCTGTATAAGTATGTTGCCAACAGGTTTCTTACACTTACGGAGAATATACTCCTCGGTGAGAAGCTCTCGGAGTACCATACGGGCTACCGCGCATTTTCCAGAGAGGTGCTGGAGGGGCTGCCCCTTCTTGAGGCCTCTGATGATTTTGTATTTGATAACCAGATGATAGCCCAGGCCGTGTTCTTTGGCTTCGCCATAGGCGAGATAAGCTGTCCTACAAAGTATTTTCCCGAGGCATCGTCCATAAACTTCAGCAGAAGCCTTACCTACGGCATTGGGGTTCTAAAGACGGCTCTGCAGTTCAGGCTACATAAATTGGGGCTCAAAAGGTACCCAATCTTTGAGAGCAAGGGCGCACGTCTAAGCTTCGAGTCAAGACGAGGCGTGAAAGTGAACTCATAGATAGAGATCAGGCAATTGCCAAGCACCTCATGCTCTTGCGTTACACCCGTTTTTTATCAAATCAGTAAAATGGAAGCTCTCGCCTCTTATATAAGAGCCTGTACATGGCAGAACCCCTCTTGCCCCCGCCTTTCTTCTTGTTTACCCCAGAGCTTAGCTAATGGCCAGACCGCAGCCAGGGCATTTATGCAGCGAGAAACTCGTATCCGCGCCGCAGGCAGGGCACTTTCCCGCCGATATCTGACCCTCCATCTCCTCAAGCTCAGGGTGGGCCTGAAGGCGTATTTCCTCTACCTTCTTAAAGGCATCAAGGGCAAAAGGCTCTTCAACAAATAGGCCGTAACCCTCTGAAGAACAGCATCCGCCGCCGCCTGAGAGGTTAAGGACCTGGGGCTTGAAACCCGCATTTTTCAGCCTGCTGCATAGCCACTTCATGCCGTCCGGCGGCCCGCTCTCAAGGAGCACAAGAGAACCTTCTCTGCCATCGGCCTCTGTTATTTCGGGAGCCTCTTCGCCTGGCCGTATAAGAGGCAGCTCGCAGCGGCTGCAGCTCTCAATGTGGGCGAAAAACTCAGACCCGCACCCCGGACAAATTTTCACATCTTCATTCATGGGACCCTCTCTCAGATTTTTTTAGAACCTTAATGGTCTTGGCTTGATTATACCATAGACTCGTGGTAAATATATATGGTGGTCAGGCGTTTTTTACCGTCAATAACGGCCTTAAGATGTTTTTTTTGCTCTTTTTGTTTGGAGAGGTGGCCGAGCGGTTGAAGGCAGCTGCCTGCTAAGCAGTTGTAGGGTTTATTCTCTACCGAGGGTTCGAATCCCTCCCTCTCCGCCATTTAAGAGGCTGGTATTAATTTACCGTTTTTTTATTGTTCCGAATTTTGTTACAGAGGTCCTGTCTTACGACTTCTTTTCTTTGCCGCCCGGGAGGGTGACGTGCCGGCCTTTTCTCTTTACCGCTTATGGGCGCGGCGTCTTGATGGGCGGGCAAACTCTCTGTTTTTGCGTACTTACTTTTAACGAGCGCTCTCTCGGTGCTCTGGGACGCTGTAAAAGGATGAAATAAAAAAATCCTACGGCAGTGAAAGGCTGCTCCGGGTCTGGAATGTTAAAAGATTTTTTACGCGCCTGTAGCTCAGCTGGATAGAGCGCCGGACTACGAATCCGTAGGTCGGGGGTTCGAATCCCTCCAGGCGCACCATATAAATCAAGGGGTTAGCCGACATTGGTTAGCTCCTTTTTTTTTAAATTGTATAGTTTTTGTATAGTAGAGCCCTGCCCGAGCCTTTCTTTCAGTACATCTACGGCCCTTGCCTTGTGGGCGGGGGCGAGGTGGGCATACCTGAGAGTCATGGCCAGGGTCTTGTGGCCAAGTAGTTGCTGGATTGTGGTAATATCCACACCCGCCATGACGAGGTGACTTGCGAAGGTATGGCGGAGGTCGTGGAAGCGAAAGTCCTTGATGCCTTCCCATCTCAAGGGAGCCCCGCAGGATGGACAGTTGCCGGGGGGCTGAGAGCTTGTTTTCCGCCTCTCAAGCCTGCAACCTGAACACCTTTCCAGAACAGCACCCTTAAGGGCTGACGAAAAAGACTTCTTTACCTCTTTATATCTTCTGCCACCTTCATTAACAAAGACATAGGGACTGTCCAACCGGCGTACCATGCCATGCAACGTCTCGCGCAGAGGCTCATTTATGGGTATCTCCCTCCTCGTGCCGTTCTTTGTCTTTTGAAGGAGTATGAAGCCGTTCTTGAGATCGAGGTTCTTATCCCATTCAAGAGACAAAATTTCTTCCTTCCTCATGCCCGTATTTAGGGCCGTTATCACAATGGGCCGAAGGTGCGATGCACAGGCGTCCACAAGGGCTTGGCACTCTACCTTCGAAAGATACCTGAGCCTCCTGTTGTTCTCGGGAAGGAGTTTTACCCTCCTGACCTTCTTCAAAACCTCTTCTTCAACCATCTGAAGTGGTAGAGTATTAGTGGACACTTTCTTAAGGGTGAATTATTCTTAATTTAGGAGGTGTTCAGATGAGCGAGAAGAAGCGGGGTAAGTACCTCAGGCACAGTCGGGAGTTCAAGAAAGATGCGGTGAATATGGTTGT
>JAJRZX010000061.1 GCA_024275045.1 Deltaproteobacteria bacterium | reverse complement strand
GGCCAAGCTTCAGGGCCTCGCGCACAGCATTATAGCCGCCATTTTTAATATATGACTCTATCTTATGAGACTCTGGTTTATCTATATTTTTAAGTAGAATCTTTTCCAAAAGGTCTTATCCTCTATTCAAAACCCTTTAATATTGCATCTACCTTATCAGGCGTAAGGTTCTCGTAATAATTATCATTTATCTGCATCATGGGGGCCGTGCCGCAAGACCCAAGACACTCTGCCGTAGAGAGAGTGAACTTATTATCAGGCGTAGTGTCGCCTGTCTTTATACCAAGAGTATCCTCTATATGAGCTATGACACGTTCAGCCTCAAGCAGGGCGCAGGAGATGTTCCTGCATACCTGTATATGATACCTGCCAACAGGTTTAGCGTAATTATACATGGTATAAAAAGTGGCCACGGCATTAACTTCATGGGGTTTTATCTCAAGCATATCGGCTATGTCCTCCATATCGCCTCTTGTGATATTACCGCCGCAGTCTTTCTGCACAAGCATAAGGGCGTCCATTACGGCGCTCCTCTTGTTGTAATACTTGGCAGTTATCTTAAGTATCTCTTCTCTTACCTTATCTGTAAGCATCCGTTATAATCCCTTGCGCAAAAACTTTATTTATCGCACTCACCAAAAACCGGGTCAAGGCTTGAGAGCGTGGCAATAACATCGGCCATATAACCGCCTGTGCAGAGATGGTCCATGGCCTGCAGGTTCATAAATGTAGGTACGCGAATCTTCAGCCTGTAGGGCTTTTCCGTACCATCGCTCACTATGTATACTCCAAGCTCGCCCTTGGGGGCCTCTATGGCGGAGTAGACCTCGCCTTTTGGCACGCTAAAGCCCTGAGAGACGTACTTGAAGTGATGTATGAGGTTTTCCATGTTCTTATAAACACCCGGCTTTGGAGGCGGCACGATATGCGGGTCGTCTACGACAAATGGCCCCGCGGGCATCTGCTCTACGGCCTGCTCTACAATCCTCAGGGACTGTTTTATCTCCTCCATCCTTACAAGGTACCTGTCAAGGGAGTC
This sequence comes from Deltaproteobacteria bacterium, assembly GCA_024275045.1. GTDB lineage: Bacteria > Desulfobacterota > GWC2-55-46 > GWC2-55-46 > JADFVP01 > JAJRZX01. The sequence continues at coordinate 5,673 of JAJRZX010000061.1, read as the reverse complement.
GCCGTTGGTGCCTGTAGCCACATCAAAATCAAGCCTGTCATAGACAAGATAGGGCTCGTCTTTTCTAATATCCCAGTCTATGCCGCTGGCGCGAAGCGCCGGGCCGCTGAGGCCGAGGTTAATGGCGTCTCCGGCGGATATAACGCCCACGCCCTTGTTTCTGTCTATCCAGATTCTGTTCTTATTGAGTATTCTCTCGTACTCGTCAAGCCTCTCGGGCATTAGTTTTATTAGATCCCTGCAGGCCGCGGCGCACTCATCGGTAAAGTCATACCGCACGCCCCCCACACGGAGGTACGTCAGCGTCATCCTTGCCCCGCAGAGCATCTCGAAGATGTCAAGGACCATCTCACGCTCTCTTATGGCGTAAAGCAGGATACTCATGGCCCCGAGATCAACGGCCCAGGCCCCGATACCCATAAGGTGACCTGCTATCCTTGAGAGCTCGGCGGCTATTACTCTGATGTAACTGGCCCTCTCGGGCAGCTCTGTCTCAAGGAGCTTTTCTACGGCCATGACATATGCCAGGTTGTTGCTCATGGCGCACATATAGTCCAGCCTGTCCGTATAAGGGACAAACTGATGATAGAGAAGGTTCTCGGCTATCTTCTCAGTGCCCCTGTGCAGATACCCTATATCAGGCTCAGCGCCAAGTATCTTCTCGCCCTCTACGGTGAGCTTGAGATGAAGCACACCATGAGTGGAAGGATGCTGAGGCCCCATGTGTACTACAAGGTCTCTGGTCTCTATAAGATTATCAGGTGTTGTCATTAGTAAACCTTAAACATGCACAAAAAAAATTACTTTAAAAGACCGCTTGAATTTCCTGTAAAAACTGTTCTGAACCTTAAATACTCGTTACCATCAAGTATAAACCCCACCCCTTACTACCGTCTCCCTGCCCGTGGCAGGGATTAATCCCGCTCTTCTCCAAAGGGGTTGTACTCGTCCTTGTATCCCTTCAATGGGTAGTCCTTTCTTAGAGGAAAACCTTCCCAGCCCTCTTCAAGGTATATGCGGCGCAGATCCGGATGGCCTGAAAAAATTATACCGAACATATCATACGCCTCACGCTCTGGAAAATTCGCGGAGCGCCAGATGTCTGTAACAGAAGGTACGTCCTCGCCGTCGTTCACTCTTACTTTCAGGCATATTATAAGCTTTGTCAGCGTAGAGTAGAGGTGGTATACAACCTCAAAACGCGGCACGCGCTCAAAGTAATCCACCCCGGCGATATCCACAAGATAGTTCATATGAAGCCCCTCTGCCGTCATCAAGTAACTGCAGAGACTCTTTATAGACTTCTTTGTCACAAGGTGCGTAACATCGCCGCGAAAGACCGTGGTCTCGATGATTTCATCTCTAAAGACGGATACTACCTTGTCTATGAGTAAGTTCTTTTTATCTTCGCTTATCATCTAAAGTGTCTTTATTCCTCTTTGCTGCAGGACAAAGGGATCTTCTTTTTTTATCTTTTCCATAAGTTCCAAAAACCCGTAGAGCAACGCATCAGGGCGAGGCGGACAACCCGGCACATATACATCAACAGGTATTACGAGATCCGTTCCCTGAACTACGGCATATGTATTGTACGGCCCTCCGGCAGAGGCGCAGCCGCCCATTGCCACAACCCATCTTGGCTCTGACATCTGGTCATAAAGGGTCTTTACCATAGGGGCTATCTTTTTTGTCATTGTACCGGCCACTACCATGACATCGGATTGACGAGGCGAGGGCCTGAAAACCATGCCCATCCTGTCAGTATCATAACGTGAGCAGGCCGCTGCTATCATCTCAATGGCACAGCAGGCAAGACCAAAGGTCATGGGCCAGAGCGATGAGGCGCGCCCCCAGTTCACAACGGTCTTTGTTACGGTATTATTTTTCACACCCATCATAAGAGGATTATCTCTTAAAAGATCAGAGATAGACTCAAGGCTCGTAAAGAGAGCGCACTCTTCCATGGGATTTTTCTTCAGTGGAGACACAAGGTTACCTCGCAGCCGATAATAATCATATCCATTCAAGCGCTCCTTTTGCCCAGGCGTATATAAGACCTATGGCAAGAACCGCTATAAAAATAAGCATCTCTACAAAGATAAAACCTGATATGGATTTATCCGTAAGGAGAACGGCCCATGGAAAAAGAAAGAGCGTCTCCACATCAAAGACTATAAAAAGAATGGCGATAATAAAGTAATGAACACGGAAGTGCCCGACATTTGCCTCACCTGTAGGCTTGACGCCGCACTCCCAGGGGGAGAGTTTCTCTTTGTACGGGTTTTTGGGACGAAATAAAGAACTGATAAAAAGAACAGAACAGGCCATAACAGATGCTATGACTATCATAATGAGTATCGGCAGGTATGCGATAAGCATTAATCTCTCCACTGCTCCCTGAAAGGTTTGTGCCACTCCAACAGACCTTTTGCCGAAGCGTCAGGCCGGGTAACTTTCTGATTACATTTGTTATACTATGAAGTCGTATGAAGATTAGAGGCAAGATAAAACAAGTAGCCTATTTTGTCAAGGAGAAAAAAGGTACTACATACAAAACCTTAAGAAAAATCCCGGGCTGTAAGCCCCAATATAAGGCCGCAGGGGTTTTAACGGATAAGACGCAGGACTATGAGTTTCAGAGCCTGTAAAGGTCCTTTCTCCTGTCCTTGAAGATATCATTCTGCCGCGTAGGGGCCTTATTTCTTGCTTTGGAAGGTCTTATCTCCAGAGCAGCGGAGTCGCTGCCCTCGGCCGGGGCCCTGTACAGCACTTCTCCTGTGGGAGAGACTATCTGGCTCTGCCCGATAAACCTCAGCGGCTCGCCCTCTCGCCTCTGCTCCACACCTGCTCTGTTGGCTGTTATGGCGTAGACCCTGTTCTCAAGGCACCTTGTAATCATGGCGGCCGGGCAATGCGGGAGAACCAGATTGGATGGATGGCAGATAATCTCGGCTCCCTTAAGGCTTAAGGTCCTTGCCACCTCTGGGAAATACCAGTCAAAGCATATCATCATGGCAAGCTTAACGCCGCCAACATCAAAGACCTCAAATGGGGTATCTCCGGGGGTAAAGATATTTTTTTCCCTCCAGAATAAATGGGCCTTCCTGTAAAGGGCCACAAAACCATGAGGTGAGATAAGGACAGAGGAGTTAAAGAGTCTGTCGCCTGACCTCTCAAGTATACCGGCAACGATTATTGTGCCTGATGAGGCACTGGCCTCAAGCAAAGCCTCTGTGGTGGGCCCATTGGGAACCTCTTCGGCAAGTTCCATGGCCTCGGCCATGGAACAAAACTGGTACCCCGTGGAGAATAACTCCGGCAGTACAAGAAGCTCCGCTCCAAGTCCCTTTATCTCCCTTAGAGCAATGCGGACGTTCTCTTCCACCTCGCCAAAAGCAGGGTCGGTCTGAACAAATCCAGCCTTTATGGTCTTTTTCATGGAAAAACCTTTCTCTAAAGAGGGGCCATCAGCAACTAAGGCCGCAGGCCAAAACAACTTACTTTCACTAGTTATATCAAATACTTATATCAGAGCATATTATCCGCGTCAAGTCCTTTGCAGGCTGACATCAATAAGAAGAGGCAAAAAAAAAGCCCAACCCCACCTTGAAAGAGTACTTGGCCTGTGGTAGATTGCTCTCTCCAACAATTACAAAAAGGGATACTCCTATTATGAAGATAGATACTAAAGACGTGCTCCATATAGCGGACCTTGCAAGACTCGCCCTTACAGAGGAAGAGACCGCTCTGTACACGGAGCAGATGTGCAATATCCTCAGCTACGTGGATAAGCTCTCAGCCCTTGATACTAAAGACATAACGGCTTCGCACCAAGAAGCCTCTGAAGGGGCAGCCTTAAGAGAAGACGTGGTAGCCCCGTCACTTGAAGGCGAAAAGGTCCTTCAGAACGCCCCGGAAAAAGCTAACAAGTGCTTCAGGGTGCCAAGGATTATCGAGTAAACTTATGGACTTAACATCAAAGACAATAGCAGGTCTCTCGGAGATGCTGCAAAAGAGGGAGCTTACCTCAAAGGAAGCCGCAGGGCTTTACCTTGAGAGAATCGCCGCCCTCGACCCGTCTATTAACAGCTATATTACCGTCACAACTGAGTCAGCCCTTGCAGACGCCGAGAAGGCCGATAAGAGGCTTGCCTCAGGCACAGACATTACGCCCCTTACAGGTGTGCCCATCTCGGTAAAGGACATCTTCTGCACCGAGGGGCTGAAGACCACCTGCGCCTCGAGGATGCTCGAGGGTTTTATCCCTCCCTACGACTCTACTGTTATAAAAAAGCTGAAAGACGCAGGCGCCGTTATCCTTGGTAAGACCAATATGGACGAGTTTGCCATGGGCTCATCCACGGAGAACTCGGCCTTTGGCTCAACCCTAAACCCCTGGGCTGAAGACAGGGTACCCGGAGGAAGCTCCGGCGGCTCCGCCGCCTCCGTAGCAGCGGACCTATGCGCTGCCTCCATTGGCACGGACACAGGCGGCTCCATACGCCAGCCCGCCTCATGCTGCGGTGTGGTAGGGCTTAAACCTACATACGGCCGCGTCTCAAGGTACGGCATGATAGCCTTTGCCTCATCCCTTGACCAGGCCGGGCCACTTACAAAAGACGTTAAAGACGCTGCCATAATGCTCGGCCTCATGGCAGGTCGTGATAATTGTGACTCCACATCCATAGACGCGTCAGTGCCCGACTACGCCGGTTCCTTACAGGACAATATCAAAGGGCTTCGCATAGGCATCCCCAATGAATACTTTATCGAGGGCATGGACAAAGAGACTGAGGGACTGGTACGAGAAGGTATCAAAACCCTGAAAGACGCAGGCGCGGTTATTGTGGACATCAGCCTGCCTCACACCGAGTACGCCGTCAGCGTCTACTACCTTGTAGCAACAGCAGAGGCGTCAAGCAACCTTGCCCGTTATGACGGCGTGAAATACGGCCAAAGAGTTGATATCGGGTCCGGGCTTATTGATATGTATAAGGCAACAAGAGACGCGGGCTTTGGAGCAGAGGTGAAACGGCGTATAATGCTCGGCACATACGCATTAAGCTCCGGGTACTACGACGCGTACTACAAAAAGGCCACAGATGTGAGGGCACTTATAAAAAATGACTTTGATGAGGCGTTTAAGACCTGTGACGTTATCGCAACACCAACGGCCCCGGCACCTGCCTTTAAGATAGGTGAGAGAACAAGCGACCCGCTCACCATGTACCTATCTGATATTTTTACCATTTCCTGTAACCTTGCGGGATTGCCGGGCATATCTCTACCCTGCGGACTTACAGAGGCGGGACTGCCCACAGGACTGCAAATTATTGGAAAATTCCTCGGAGAACAAGACGTACTTAACACGGCTTATGCCTATGAGCAGGCCAGAGGGCCCATAACTCAGAAACCAAAACTATAACAACTTCCTTACTTTCTTTTGGAAAAAAAAAGTAAGATAAAGAAAACCAACGGGGAGAAAACAGGTACAGCGCAATTGAACGCACCCCTTCTCTCCCGCAAAACTAAAAAAAAGAAAGTAAGACAAAGAAAACCAACGGGGAGAAAACAGGTACAGCGCAATTGAACGCACCCCTTCTCTCCCGCAAAACTAAAAAAAAGAAAGTAAGACAAAGAAAACCAACGGGGGGAAAACAGGTACAGCGCAAT
>JAJRZX010000060.1 GCA_024275045.1 Deltaproteobacteria bacterium | reverse complement strand
CACCTGTGTCAAGTTCAATAGTGAAGGTTGCATCCCCCCCGTTGGTTTTCTTTGTCTTATTTTTTTAAAAAGGTATGCGGGGTACCTATGCCAAGTTTAATAGCGCGGGTTGCATCCCCCCCGTTGGTTTTCTTTGTCTTACTTTCTTTTTTCCAAAAGAAAGTAAGAGGTCTTTTTCTCATAGTTCTTTTGCAGTTTCTCTGTAATACTCCCTTTTTTTCTATCTGCTATTGGCTTTGAGTCCACCTCTATTACAGGCACAATACCGCTGATTGAGTTTGTGATAAAGACCTCTTCTGCTTTTAGCAGGTCATTTATCGTAAACCATTTTTCCTCTGCCGCCAAACCTGCCTCGGCTGCCATCTGTAATACAATATCTCTTACAACCCCTGCAAGCGCACCCGGTCCGCCTGGTTCTGCTGCCGCAGGCGTACTCTGAAGTACTCCAGCTCTTAGAATAAAAATATTCGAAGAGGTTCCCTCAAGCACGGTTTTTTTATCTTCAGCGATAAAAAACCCTTCACCTGCACCTGCTTTATTTGCCATATTTGCCCCCATGATATTTGCCATGAAGTTAAGGGATTTCACCCCGGGCAGTGCCGGACGTATGCCACCTATGGTAATGGCGGAGATGCCCTTTTTGTTTTTTTCGGCGATGAATTTTGTATCTATTGGTGCGGCGCATATTATTACAGTGGGTTTTGAGTCTGCGGGAGGGGCCAGACCGCCTGCAAAGGTGCCGCGTGAGATTGTGATTCGAACCCTTGCACTTGTTTCTTGTAGTTTGTTTTTCTTGATGAGCCTTGAGATAAGGTCACCATTGATATCCTCAAAAAACTCCTGCAAAGAGGCTGTCCTGAAGTCCAGGTCTTGAAGTCCTTTTTTAAGCCTGCTTAGATGGGCATTTAAAAAAAGCAGGCTTCCGTTGCAGGCCATTATGGTCTCAAAGATACCGTCGCCAAGTAGAAAACCTCTGTCGTATGGAGATATGCACGCCTCTGTTAGAGGCAGGATTACTCCGTTACTGTATACGTACTCACTCATAAAAAATCCTGTTTTCAGGTTAATACATCTGCCCTTAATTTAAGGAGCGATAGAAAGTCCATTGCCTTTAAAAGCGTCTCATCGTACTCGGCCTCTGGTACTGAGTCGGCTACTATTCCGCCGCCTACATGAAGGTGGAGTTTACTCTCTTTTAATATGGCCGTTCTTATGAGTATGGATAGGTCCATATCTCCGCAGTAATCTATATAGCCAGCGCCGCCGGTGTATATCTCCCTTGGTACGTTCTCAAGTTCATCTATTATTTCCATGGCCCGAATCTTTGGGGTGCCGCTTATGGAGCCGCCGGGAAAGATGTTTTTTAAGATGACAAAAGGGTCTGTGCCGGCAGGGGCGCGGCCTCTTACTGTAGAGACCATGTGGTGAAGTCTGCTGAAGGATTTTATCTCCTCGAATTTTTCTACAGATACTGAGCCAGGCACTGCCACCCTGCCAAGGTCGTTGCGTTCAAGATCTACTATCATAACATGCTCGGCGCGCTCCTTGATATTACGGGATAGTTCTCTTATGAGAGCCCTGTCCTCAGCAGGCGTAACTCCCCGCGGCCTTGTGCCTTTTATGGGAGAGGTCTCCATTAACCGCCCATTTACCCTTAAGAGCCTCTCGGGGCTGTTTGAGATGAGCTGGAAATCTCCAAAGTCAAAGAACGAGGAGAAGGGCGTTGGGTTCTCTCTCATAAGCCCCTCGTACAGAGTAAAGGCATTGCCTGTAAAAGGCGTACTCAGGCGCTGAGAGAGGTTTATCTGGTAGATGTCGCCGCTGGCGATGTATTCTTTTATGCGGCGGATATCGCGAATATATTTTTCTTTTGCGGTGCTTGAGGTAAGGGCAGGAGCCTTGTTTGCAGGCATAAGAGGCGGGCTCTTTTGCTCTGAACCTGCGCCCTCGATACGGTTATAAAATTCTTCGCTTCTCTCATTAAGAGGAGCTCTTGAGAGAATATAACCTCTCTCTTTTTTGTGATCATAGACGTAAATATTATCGTAAAAACCAAAGAAAGCAAGGGGCAGTGCGAGGCTTTTTTTTTGCTTTGAAGGTCTAACCTTTGCCATCTTGAATAGAGTCTGATTTAAGTCATATGAGAGAAAACCAACACCACCGCCGTTAAATGGAAAGGGCCCTTTTTTCTTCCCTGGTCTGGTTTCTTTTAAGGCTCTCATAATAACTGAGAGGGTTTGAAAGACATTGGTTTGAGGAATCTTATTTATGAGCTCATGTAGATTTTCGGGTATGTCTTGGAACTCTGCTCTCCGGTCCGCAGGGTGAAGGGTGAACCTCATAAAGGGCGCTGCCCCTGTAAAGCTGAAACCGCACCCCGGGCAGGGGGCGCCGCCAAGTATAAATGGCAGTTCCAAGTCTTCAAGCGCCCAGAAGGCAGCTGCAGGCAAGGGGTTTGATCGTGATGGGCGCAGCTCAAGCCCAGCCTCGTGCGCTCTTTGTCTTAATTTATTTTCTTCGTTCATGGGGTAATGGTATATCCTTTTACGTAAGTGGTCAAGGTCAGAGGTGGGGTGTTATACTGCTCTGATTTAATTTGGCTTGAAAGGAAAAACACCGTTAAAAAAATAAGAAATAAAAAAAATTGGATAATAAAAAAGATTATTTTTGGCTCTCAAGGTTGAACCAACTGAAGGTCAGTACTCTGCCGTTTATGATGATGGCGAGGCCGTGAACACCGGGGTAGTATTTTCGCGTTGTAATGGGTTTAAATGAGTGAGTCTTGGTTATGATTTTTTTATTTACTCTGTAATCACTCTCGCTAATCTTGAAAATTTTTCTTGATAACCTGCCATTACTTTTCTTGAAATCAAGGGCATACTCAATGCGTAAGAGGCCCAGGTTTTTTTCATCTGTTTTTAAGGTGAAAGAGAGGTCTAAATATTGGCCCATCTTCACTGATTTGGAGACCTTGAGGTTGCCTACGCTTACATGTCCGGGATCATTATAACCAAAGAGGGCCAGTGCCTCGGCGTTGCCTGATTTAAGAAGAGTGCGGCAGCCGTGTTTTAAGAGACGGTTGGTATTTTTGTTTTTACCCAGCCATTGTTTTGTTAGATTTAATACAGGCAATGGGTTGTCTTTTGAGATGTCGTTGAGGTTATTTGCGGCGCTTCGCCTTACGTACTCGCTCTCGTCATTTAATAATTTTTTTATTATTTTTAAAGGCAGTGCCGGGTCTTTTTTAAACTGCGGAAGCGCGCATGCCCAGGGCAGACGCGGTCTGCATCCCTCAGAGGCAAGTCTACGAAGGTGCTCGTTCTCAGACTCTGCCCACTCAAGCATTACTTCCATAGTCTTAAGAGGATATTTTTTTATAAAAGGCCTTACGGCGAACTCAGAGCTTGAGTACTCTGTAAAGTGTGCAAGGGCTCTCATTGAAAGCTCGAAATCATCAAGGCCGTAAAGCTCAACAAAGTCGGGAAAAAACATAAACTCAAAACCATTAAAGACCTCTGATACGGGCATGAGAATAGAGATGGCTTTTTCAAAATCCTGCGGTAGAAACTCGTGCAGCGTAGAGGCGATAAACCTCATTCGCTCCTTAAGCTCTTTTTTCTTCCAGTTATTACAAAAGATTTTTTTCTGAAATCCAGCTGAGTCAAACCTTGCGTTGGTTTTTTTTATCTCACGTGATACTGAGTTAATAAGTCTTTTGTCGTAAAGATTTTTTAGCGGCTCTGCCATATGAGTGTATAAAACATTTTATCTGAAGACGCTCTCAAGACGATTAAACTGAATGAGCTCGGAGATCTCTTTTGCGAACTTAGAGGAGCTTAATTTTTCAAGAAGCAAAAAAGCTGCCTCATAACTCACTGGGCCTCCGTTGGAGGTTATGACTTTTTTGTCAATTACCACATTTGTATTGAACTGAACTTTTATCTTGGGGTATGCCTTCCGGAGCCCGCCCTCGCCGCCGGCCCAGGTGGTGGCTTTTTTCCCGTCAAGCACACCGGCCTCACCCAGTAAAAAAGCGCCAGAACAGTTGCTTGCCATCCACGAAGCAGAGCGGCTCTGACTCTTGATAAAAGTTATGAGTTTTTTGTTTTTTAAAAAAGGTTTCATCTCATATGCGCTTGGCACAATTAAGACATCAAGTGCCATGTTTTCATCTATGGTTGTATCGGCTATGATGGTGAGCCCCTCTTCAGAGGTAACTTTTTTATCATCTGTTGCCGAGATAATCAGTACCTCGTATGAGGAGAACCATGATTTTTTAGCCGCAGCCCCAAAGACCTCTATGGGGGCGGTGACATCGCTTGTGAGAAAACCGGGAAAAACAAGGATCCCTATCTTCGACTCTCTTGCTCTTGCCGCATTGGAGCTGAGCATGGTTAAGGTGAAGAGCAGGAGCGCTAAGGAGAATTTTATTTTTTTCATATTGGCAATCCTTTGTTCCGGCTTCTTCAGCAGGTTTATTTCCTTGATTGATAGTTAAAGGAGTATAACAGGGGGGTACGTCAAAGGCAAGGCGGTACTGCCCCCTCCACTCCATGTCCGTAAAGTGCAGGTTTTTTGTCTTCTGCCGCAGAGGTTCTCTGCTGGTTAAGGGCAAGGGCAGAATTATTTTTATGTTTTTCATGCACTGCTTTTCTGTTAGAGTACTTGTGTTCATTGTACGGTACAAGAAGGCCGCAAAAAAACTATCATCAAATTAGAGATATAACTTCACGTATTGAAAAAGGGTGGTCTCGTGAGGGTAAAGACAAGACAGATACGACTCGGTGCCGTTCCCGTAGGCGGCGGCGCGCCGATTTCCGTTCAATCCATGACCAATACGCGAACAGAGGACGTAAAGTCCACTGTAGCGCAGATACAGGGGCTTACAGAGGCTGGCTGCGAGATTATCAGGGTGGCTGTGCCTGATATGAAGGCCGCTGAGGCGCTTGGCAGTATCAGGAAGGCGATAAAAATTCCCCTTATCGCTGATATTCATTTTGATTACAGGCTTGCGCTGAAGGCCGTGGAGCAGGGCGTAGAGGCGCTGAGACTAAATCCCGGCAATATCGGCTCAAAGGAAAGGGTGCGCGAGGTGGTCTCTGCCTGCAAGGGGGCGGGTATCCCTGTAAGGATAGGCGTGAACGCAGGCTCTCTTGAGAGCGATATCCTCAAAAGGGACGGCTCTGCCACGGCCCCGGGGCTTGTAGAGAGCGCGCTTCGCCATGTCTCCATACTGGAGGATATGAATTTTAATGATATTAAGATATCCATCAAGGCCTCAAGCGTACCCCTTACCATAGAGTCCTACAGGCTGCTCTCCAAGAAGGTGGAGTACCCGCTGCATATTGGCGTCACAGAGGCGGGCACGCTCTTTGCCGGCTCTGTGAAGTCCGCCGTGGGTCTGGGTACGCTTCTATCCGAGGGCATAGGGGATACGCTTAGAGTCTCCATAACAGGGGACCCTCTTGATGAGGTGAGGGTGGGGTGGGAGATACTAAAAGCCCTGGAGCTCAGGCAGAGAGGCGTTAACATAGTATCGTGCCCCACATGCGGCCGTGTTGGGTTTGATTGCGCAGGTATTGCCTCAAGGCTTGAGGCGCGCCTTGCCCATGTGGTGGAGCCTCTTACCGTGGCTGTAATGGGCTGTGTGGTAAATGGGCCGGGCGAGGCCGTTGAGTCCGACGTAGGGGTAGCCGGAGGCAACGGAGTGGGGCTTATATACGTAGGGGGCAAGGTACTTAAAAAGGTGCCTGAAGAGGATATTATCGAGGTCATGGCCGAGGAGGTTGCTAAGATTATTGATGAAAAAAAGCGTAACCGCACCTCCGGCTGAGAGGGGAGAGTGGCAGACGCGGGTAAAACTTTAATATTATTAATGTGTTGCGGCGTTGCGGTCCTTGCATGGGCTTCGTGAGGCAAAAAAAAACAGGTAAAGTCAATTTTTATGTAGACAGGATTTTGTCTTTATACTATAATCCAGAACATACAAAAAAAGAGAATAGTTTCATGCTATAAAGAGAGTAGAACAACGCCGTTTTTTTCCGAGATAGCACAAAAAAATACTGGACAGTCTCTGTAGAATCTGTTATTTTACGGCGGACTTCCAAATCAGCACCCCAGAACAGGAAATAATTTTCGTCTGACCCAGGGCGGCAGATTTTTAAGCACGGCGGTTTATGCTGAGCTGGCCTCAGGCGGTTGATCTACTTTATATATATAACACTATAAGAGGACCTTGTGCTTGTGAGAGTAAGGGTCATTAAAAAAATCGGACTTATCACTCGTCTGTATATCGTCTCTGCGCGCAGTATATGCCGCACAGCGAAAATTCGTCGTGATATTGTCTCCGTAACCATCTTTAAACCTCTGCATCTTGTCGCGTCGACATCCTCGTCAATGCGCGGTAAAAGACCAGACGGGGTTATGTCCCTTGTAAAGAGGGCGCTCTCCAACTTCCCCGGCCGGTGCCAACCTGTTTCTCCTACCCTTTTAAGAGACTCTCTTAGTCTCGAAAATCTCAAAAAAACTTTCAATATAGAGCTTGATTATAAAAGCGATGCGGTAAAACCCTCGTGTCCCAGTACTGCAAAGAGAGTTGAGTGGCTTAATACGTTCGGGCTTGAACGTCCGAGGAAGGCATTCAGCCTCGCAAGGGATGATCTTGAGGCGGCAGTAGCTTTTTGACGCTTGTTTTATACCGTGTACGAGAGACATCGAGGTATTAACCGCTTTTAGCTGTTGATGCGTTGATGCCGGTGATGGATTGAGTGCGCGGAGTGCTGTGCGAGACGAAGACCGGTAACGGACGATGATGGTTGTAATAAAGGTGTAAAAAAAGAAGGAGGTGCAAGGATGGTTTTTGAGAGATGCAGAAGGTTCTTGGGCAAGGCCTTTTTGATAGCGCTTGCGGTGACACTTGTCGCAGGTATGCTGCCAGCGGGTTCTGCTCAGGCGGATGAGTCCGGCGATTACGCCACAGGGCTCAAGTACTACACCGGGCAGAAGAGGTTTCAAAATGGCGGGCCTGCGTGTATATCCTGCCACAATGTGAGCTTTGGTGCCCTTGGGGGAGGTTCTCTTGGACCGGATCTTACTAAGGCTTATGCTGATCCATCCAAAAACCCCTTTATCAACGCGGCGTGGATAAACAACGCCGGATCACCCACAATGGGCCCTATCTTTCGTGACAGGCCTGTTACGGACGAGGAAGTCGCAAACTTGAGGGCCTTTTTCGAGCGTCAGAGTCAGGGCGCGGTGAAGGCGGCTCCCACAGGGCTCTTTACTATTGTAGGGCTCGGCGGCTTTATCGGAATTCTTATCGTCTTTAATATAATCTGGAGCGGAAGGTACAGAAACAGGTGCAGAGGCACTGCCCATGACGCCATTTGGAGAAACTACGGCGGAAAAGGAGGTAGGTAATGGCAACACGCTGGATACAAGACGAGGTGAATCCCGCCAAAAGAGGGTGGGAGGAATTTTATAGGAATCGCTGGCAGTACGACAAGACCGTTAGAAGCACACACGGCAACAACTGTACAGGTGGTTGTTCGTGGATGGTCTATGTTAAAGACGGCGTGGTAACATGGGAGCTTCAGGCAGTAGATTACCCCAAGCTCGAGGCAACACTGCCTCCTTATGAGCCCAGGGGCTGCCAGAGGGGTTGCTCTGCTTCATGGTACGTATACAGTCCCGTGAGAATCAAGTACCCCTATTGCCGTGGTACTCTTCTTGACGCATGGAAGGATGCCCGGGCAAAACACTCCGATCCCGTGGACGCATGGGCGAGCATAGTTAACAACGCCGAGCTCCATAAGAAGATAAAGTGGTCCAGAGGTAAGGGCGGCTTTAGAAGGTTTGACTGGGATACGGCCGCTGATATTATCACCGCCGCCCACGTTCATACCATTAAGACCTACGGTCCGGACAGAAATATCAGTTTCTCTCCAATCCCTGCCATGAGTCAGATAAGCTACGCCGCAGGCGCCCGCTATCATCAGCTCATGGGAGCCGTAAGCCTCAGCTTCTACGATTACTACACAGACCTGCCGCCAGCATCCCCTGAGGTATGGGGCGAGCAGACAGACGTTGCCGAGTCCGCTGACTGGTACAACTCCGGTTATACCGTTGTCATGGGCGCATGCCTTAACATGACAAGGACCGCTGACTGCCACTTTATCAGTGAGTTCCGTTACGGCGGTGGCAAGATGGTCAACCTCAGCCCTGACTACTCACAGGTCACAAAGTACGCCGACCTCTGGGTACCCGTAAGGACAGGTTCTGACGGCGCTTTCTGGATGGCCATTAACCACGTCATCCTCAAAGAGTTCTATGTTGACCGCACAGTACCTTACTTTGATAAATACGCCAAGGCCTACACTGACCTGCCCAACCTCGTTAAGATAGAGAAAGGCAAGGACGGTTACGAGATGGGCAGATATCTCAGGGCGAGCGACCTTGCCGATTACGCCGATGAGGACAACGCAGAGTGGAAGTTTGCCATGTGGGATGTTATTACCGGCAAGTCAAGCGTTGTAAACGGCGGTATGGGTTACCGTTATCCCGAGAAGGAAGAGTCCCACGGCAAGTGGAACACCCTCCTCAGAGACGGTAAGTTCGGCAATGACATTGACCCTGCACTCAGCGTCAATGACATCAAGGACGATGCCCTTGAGGTAGTCTTCTACGAGCTTGATAAGCCCGAGAAGTACAAGAGGCAGGTACCTGTCAAGTACATAGATACACCCAAAGGCAAGATAGCCGTATGTACTGTCTTTGATATCAACATAGCCCAGTGCGGCGTTGCCCGTCCGGGACTTGGCGGCGACTATGCCACCAGCTATGACGATACAAAGGCATTCTCTCCTGCCTGGCAGGAGCAGTACACAGGCATAGGACGCGACACCGTAATACAGGTGGCAAGAGAGTTCGCATCCAACGCCGAGGTAACCAAGGGCAGGTCCATGGTTATCTGCGGAGCCAGTATCAACCACTGGTACCACGCAAACCTCATATACAGGGCATACATCAACGCCCTTAACCTTTGCGGCTGCGAGGGACGTAACGGCGGCGGCATGAATCACTACGTTGGTCAGGAGAGGCTCGCGCCATTTGACGCCTGGGGCTTCCTTGCACACGGCGGCGACTGGGTTCGTCCTCCCAGGTTCCAGAACGCACCGAGCTTCTGGTTCGTGCACACGCAGCAGTGGAGGTTTGACTCTGATGTTGCGGACTACAACAGCGTACCTGACGCATCGGCCCTTGAGTTCAAGCATACGGTTGATTACAACATCCGCGCCGTACGCATGGGCTGGCTGCCATGGTATCCTCAGTTCAACAAGAGCAGTCTTGTTGTAGCTGAAGAGGCCGTTAAGAACGGCGCCAAGAACGATGCCGAGATAGTTGACTACGTGGTAAAACAGCTCAAATCAGGCTCACTTGACTTCTCAATCACCGATCCCGACGCGCCTGAGAACTGGCCCAGGGTCTGGATGATCTGGAGAGGCAACGCCCTTGGTTCAAGTGCCCGTGGTCAGGAGTACTTCTTCAAGTTCCTCCTCGGTACTCACCACAACACATGCGCAGAAGAGGTTGCCAAGCCTTACGTAACGGAGATGAACTACAGAGAGGCTCCTCTTGGTAAGCTTGATCTCCTCATTGACCTTAACATGCGTATGAATACCACGCCAACGTACACGGACATCGTACTGCCAACGGCTCACTGGTATGAGAAAGAGGACATCAACACAACGGATATGCACTCATACATACACCCCATGGGCGCTGCCGTTCGTCCCAACTGGGAAGCAAAGAGCGACTGGGACGCCTTTAAGTTCCTCTCAAAGAAGTTTACCGCTCTTGCCAAGAAACATCTGCCCAACAAGACCAAGGACGTAATGACCTTTGCCCTGGGCCATGACTCGCCCGGCGAGATCAGCCAGCATGCCCTTGACGGCGTCAAGGACTGGACAAAGGGCGAGTGTGAGGCAATACCCGGTAAGACAATGCCCAACATCAGTGTTGTCACCAGGGACTTTGCCCAGCACTACGAGAGGTTCAACTCCTTTGGTCCTCTTATGAAGGATAAGTACGGCTTCCACGGCATCATGATGCCCGGTAAAGAGATATATCAGCAGTATCTCGAGAACGCCCATACCTCGGTTAATACCGTTGATGGCGAGCAGTACATCGACATAACCGACCAGAAGGAAGCGGCGAATATCGTCATGCACTTCTCCGGTTTGACCAACGGTTCTGTCTGCTTCCAGCAGTGGGAGATAGAGGCCCATCACACCGGGCTTCACGGTCAGACCTATCAGGACGCCGTAAAGGCTGCTCAGCACGTCTTTGGCGATGAGATACCTGACACCAACGCCTACAGCCTTGCTGAAGAGATAGCCGGGCCCATCAAGGATGTCCGCATGAACTATGACGACATCGCGGCTCAGCCCAGAAGGTGGAACTCCAGCCCTCTCTGGACCGGTGACGTAAGGAAGGGAAGGGCCTATGCCGGGTACGTCCTGCAGGTAGAGCACAGGATACCCTGGAGGACCCTTACAGGTAAGCAGCACTTCTACCTGGACCATCCCGTTTACCTTGACTTCGGTGAAGCGCTCTGTACTCACAAGTACAAGCTCAACCCGGCGAAGATGAACGAGCTCGTAAAGAGCGATAAGACAGACGCCCTTGAGCTCAACTACATCACGCCTCATGGTAAGTGGGCCATTCACTCCACTCACTACGATAACCTCCGCATGCTTACCCTCTCAAGGGGTGGTAACTCAATCTGGATAAACGATGCTGAGGCCGAGAGCGTGGGAATCAAGGACAATGACTGGGTAGAGGCCTACAACGATAACGGTATCTTCGTATGCCGCGCCGTTGTAAGTGCCAGAATCCCCGCAGGCACGGCTTTTGCCTACCACTCTCAGGAGAGGACGGTAAACGTACCCAAGGCCGAGCAGCGTAACAAGATACGCGGCGGATTCCATAACAGTCTCACCAGGCAGCGCCTCAAACCAAGCCTCATGACCGGCGGTTACGGTCAGTTCTCATACGGCTTTAACGCCTGGGGCCCAATCCCAATCATCAGGGATACTACCGTATACGTCAGAAAAATGAGAAACCAGGAGGTTAAGTGGTAATGGATATAAGAACCCAGTTTTCAATGAGCTTTCACTTGGACAAGTGTCTCGGTTGCCACACATGCAGCGTCTCCTGCAAAAATATCTGGACTACAAGACGGGGCGCGGAGTACATGTGGTGGAACAACGTAGAGACCAAACCCGGCACCGGTTATCCGGTAACCTGGGAAGACCAGGACAGGTACAGGGGCGGTTGGGAAGTCTCCGGCGGCAACCTCAGGCTGAAACTGTTGAAGGGACCTGGCAAGATCAGGTCCCTGGCCAACATCTTTTTCCAGCCGAACCTGCCCACAATTGATGATTACTACGAGCCCTTTACGTATGACTATCAGAATCTCTTCAACGCACCTGCCGGCGATGATCAGCCAACGGCGCGTCCGAGGTCCCTCATCACAGGGGAGTTCATGGAGAAGATAGTCCTGGGCCCCAACTGGGATGATGACATGGGCGGCTCTCCTGTATACGCTGCCAACGATCCCAACCTCAAGGCTCTCTCGGAGTCGCAGAAGGAGTGCCTCACAAAGTTCCACAAACTCTTCTTCTTCTACGTCCCGAGGATATGCAACCACTGCCTTAATCCCGGTTGCGTAGCGTCCTGCCCATCGGGCGCCATCTACAAAAGAGGTGAGGACGGCATCGTTCTCATCGACCAGGATACATGCCGTGCCTGGAGATTCTGCGTAAGCGCTTGCCCCTTCAAAAAGCCCTACTACAACTGGGCTACAGGCAAGAGCGAGAAGTGCATCTTCTGCTACCCCAGGGTTGAGACCAGTCAGGCAAACGCCTGCGCTCACTCCTGCGTCGGCAGGATACGCCACGTAGGTCTGCTCTTCTATGATGCCGACAGGATAGAGGAGACAGCAAAGGTCTCTGACGAGAGAATCGTCGAGGCAATGAGAGACATAATCCTTGACCCCAATGACCCAGCCGTTGAAGAGGCAGCACGCAAGGCTGGCGTTGAGGACAACTGGATAGTAGCGGCACAGAATTCACCGGCATACAAGATGTTTGTGAAGTGGAGAATATCCCTACCCAACCATCCTGAGTTCAGAACTCTGCCCATGAACTTCTATCTGCCGCCGCTTTCGCCTATACTTCATGATGCGAAATCTGATACCGGTGGTACCTTTGACCCCATCTCCAGCGATTTCTTCAATGATATCGACAAGATGAGGGTTCCGGTAAGGTACCTCGCCAGTCTTCTTTCCGCCGGAAACGAGCAGCTCGTAATTGAGTCGCTTAAGAAGCAGATGGCGGTGAGGATATATCAGAGGCACAAGAGAATAGGTGATGTTGGCGCTGATGTAGCCAAGAACGCTCTTGCTCAGGTAGGGCTCAGCGTAGAGGACGCCGATGAGATATACACCCTTCTCAGTCTTGCCACATACGAGGAGAGGTTCGTTATCCCGGAGACCCATCGCGAGTCTCAGACCTCAATAGATCCGAGGACTGTATACGAGAAGAGAGGAACTGTGGGCTTCGGAAAGAAGCAGCATAACAGAGAACTTCTCGGGAGGTCCTGGTAAATATGATGTCCGTTAAGGTCAAGAGTTTATACGAGCATTTCGCCGATATCCTTCACTATCCCGACGAGGGTATGCGCGCAGGTGTTGAGGCAACCATAGAGGCCCTCTCCCGCTGTACGCAGTACCCGCCGGAGGTTAAGGAGGATATGGACAACTTCCTGGCAGAGGTGGATAAACTCACCCTCGATGATATACAGGGAATATACTCATATACCTTCGAGTTAACCTCGGAGTTCACTCTTGACCTCGGACATTTCCTTTACGATGGATTTAAAAGGTCTAATAATCTGGCATCACTTAAGGCTATGTACAGGGAGAACGGTTTTCCCTATGATGAGGTGGCAAAAGGAGAGCTCCCCGATCACCTGCCTGTTGTTCTTGCCTTTCTCGGCACCTTAGAGGATAAAGACCTCAAGCAGGATGTGACCTCGAGCTTTCTTGTAATGGCTCTTGAAAAACTCGATAAGAACTTTGAGAGAAACAGGGGTAATCTTTACAGTCATCTTATAAGCGCCATACATCGTGTTGTTGACAAAGACGTCAAAGGAGGTAAATAGATATGTACATGTTTCTGTTCGGCACAATGCCTTATGTGCTTGTTGCCATTGCCGTTGTAGGTGTTTTCTGGCGGTTCAATTACAACAGGTTCAGTTGGAGTTCGCAGTCCTCGGAGTTCCTTGAGAACAAGGTTCTCTTCTTCGGCTCCTTTCCATGGCACTACGGTATCATCTTAATCCTCCTGGGTCATATCATAGGACTCATTATCCCGGGCGGACTGCTGTGGTGGAACTCAGTACCTGTAAGGCTCTATATACTTGAGCTTACCGGGCTTTCCCTCGGGTTCCTTGCTTTCTTCGGTCTTCTTGCACTTATCTACAGAAGGCTTACCAATGTGAGAGTAAAGGCGCTGACAAATTCCTGGGATGTGATAATACTCATCATTCTTCTTATCCAGGTTATTACCGGTCTTGGTAACTCCATATTCTTCAGGTGGGGCTCCAACTGGTACGCCGCAAGTGCTGTTCCGTGGATGTGGAGCCTTTTCAGCTTCAACCCGGACACCACTTATGTAGCAAGTCTGCCTCTGAATACAAAGGTGCACATATTCAACGCCCTTATATTCATAGCCTTTATTCCTTTCTCAAGGCTTGCTCACTTTGTAACCATTAATCCCATTAAGTACCTCTCAAGGCCCTATCAGGTCGTAAGGTGGTACAGAAGGGGCGGCTCCACAACTAACGTAGTTCAGTACAAATAGTATCAACGGGCAGAGGATGGGAGATTTTTCTCCCATCCTCACGGCCTGTTCAAGTTTTGTAAAGAAGCAGCAGCATGCACAATGAACTCTTTTATACCAAATTAAGGCCGGGTTGATCGCGGGAAATAAGCCGGCTAAAGCAATATGAAACACGAGTTGAGCTTAAAGGCGTCTAAAGACGCACTTTATTTATATATATCAACCACTTAAATTTTTCACCTAATGTACGGGTGAAAAACAACATAAACAAAGGAGATAGCGGAGTATGTCAGACATCTTTGAATGGAAGGTCGAGGACGAAGGTTTTTGGAACTCGACCGGTAAGAAGATTGCTACGAGGAACCTCTGGATATCTATTCCCAGCCTTCTCGTAGGGTTCTCCACATGGTTAATGTGGGGTATTATCACGGTTCAGATGCTGAACCTTGGTTTCCCCATTCCCAAGCCTCATCTCTTCACCCTGATGGCCATAGCCGGCCTTACAGGCGCCACACTTAGAATTCCAAGTACGTTTTTTATCAGGATTGCAGGCGGTAAGAATACTCTGTTCTGGACGACGGGAATGCTCATGATACCGTCCATCCTCGCCTTTATCCTCCTGCAGAGTAAAGACACACCTCTATTCTACTTCCAGATCTGTGCTTTCCTCTCAGGTTTTGGAGGCGGTAACTTTGCTTCTTCCATGAGTAACATCAGCTTCTTCTTCCCGAAAAAGGTACAGGGAACCTCTCTTGGTCTTAACGCCGGTCTTGGTAACTTCGGTGTTACGACAATGCAGATTCTTATCCCCCTTGTCATGACCTTCAAGCTTCTTGGCCCGCTGAGCGGCTCCGGCATGACCCTTATCAACACAAGCGGAACCCTTATCGGTAAGATCCCTGCCGGTACCACCACTTATATCCAGCATGCCGGTGCTGTATGGATGTTCTGGCTTATCCCCCTTGCCTTTGCAGGCTGGTTTGGCCTAAATAACATCAGGACGCCTGCGGTATCACCGCATATAAGCGGTCCCCTGGGGTCTCTTGGAAAGATAATCTTTCTGCTCTGCATTGGTTTTGTAACAGCGGGCATAGGTCTCTATCTTCTTCTGCCCCCTCCATTTGGTTTCAACGTAAACAAATGGATAATCGTTCTTGGTGTAATTGTCTCTACTGTTCTGCTTATGAGGTACATCTCTCCCGGAGAGCTGAAGGAAAACCTGAAGCGGCAGTATAAGATATTCAACAACAGTCACACCTGGATCATGACTATCATCTACACCATGACATTTGGATCTTTCATTGGTTATGCCGCTTCATTCCCGCTTTCCATTAAGGTCATCTTTGGTTTCCAGCACCTTCTTGACCCAGCCACGGGACTTGTAACGCATAACACGCCTAACCCCCTTGGTCCAAGCGCACTTACATACGCCTGGATGGGCCCCTTTATCGGCGCCCTTATCAGACCGGTAGGTGGTAAGATATCCGATAAACTCGGCGGCGCGCTTGTAACACAGATATGCGCCATAGGTATGGTTGTATCAGCCCTTGCCGTCTCCGTCTTCATGGCAAAGGCGTACGCCTCACCCACGCCGCAGGACTTCTTCTTCCCATTCTTCATACTCTTCCTCCTGCTCTTTACTTTCTCGGGCATAGGCAATGGATCTACTTTCAGAACCATATCCATGGTCTTCAACGAGGAGCAGGCAGGACCTGTACTTGGATGGACATCAGCTGTTGCGGCCTACGGCGCTTTCATCATGCCCAAGGTGCTTGGTGAGCAGATTAAAGCTGCTACACCTCAGTACGCGCTTTACGGCTTCGCTGCTTTCTATGCCGTATGTGTTGTACTTAACTTTGTGGTCTATCTACGACCCGGTTCCAAGTACAAAAATCCTTAGAATTAATCTTTAATTCTAAGCGGATTTATCTAAGGCGGGGGGCTTTAAGCCCCCCGCCTTTTTTTATATCCTTCCTCTATGAAAAGCATCTCAATCAGAAGGAATACGTATTGACAGAACAGGTTTTTATGTTATGATTAATTTATATATTTATGTGTTCTTGTAATGGTTTCAAGCAAACCCCTAACAACCTTCTGGAGGTGTATTATGGGAGTATTTGATAATGTGGACAAGTTTGATATCGATTCAATGACCCCTGAGGAGCACCGTGAAAGACAGGCATATGTTACGAGCAAATGCAAGTGTAAGGGGTGCCCTACTTATGTGGAGGGTGACGCGGATATTGGATATTGTTTTCCTCTCATAGGAACAAGCGCTAATATTAAGTGGGAAAAAGAATGCATCTGTGAGTCCTGTGATATCTGGAAGGAATACGCGCTCGGTCATACTCATTACTGTACGCGATGCTCAGAGGTCTGCCAGGTCATGAAGACTCAGACTAATGACGCTCCCTGATTCTATTAAGTCGTGGCCCTGTTCAGCGCGCTGAACAGGGCCATTTTTATCTCCCGGCCTTAGAGCGGTCTTTCTTTCTTCTGCCGGTGATATATGGGAATCCACCTCTAATATGAGCGCCTTTAAGAAATCCCAGGATAATCGCGGTAAACTCTATCTCCCAATGTCCCGTAACCGGCCGGAAAGAATATTATTATATTATAAGTGTGTTTTTCTTTACTAATGCCTCCAATCAGCCCTTATAAAACTGGACAACCTTTTTTAGATATAGTATAGTTAATAAATTCCCTTAATACAAAAAACAGACCTAAAGGAGAGATTAGATGGACATAACTACAGTTGAACAGGCATCAGAAGCAATCAAAAAATGGCTTGACGAGAACCATCATCAGGCACAGCAGATAAAGGATGACGCCTCTACTTTTCACTATGAGATAGATTATCCTATTGGCTCCCTGAAGAGGCAGAGGGTATTGCAGCCAACAGAGTTTCCCGGCCTTATCGTGCTGCTCAACGGCGTATCCATAGCAAAAGAGCACATTGAGTCTCTTACAAAACTTACTCAGGAAGAGAGAGAGAAGTTTTACGCTGAGATGAGAAATGATCTGCTTTTCCTGAAAAACAGCTATGATATGAACATGGATGAGAACGGCGTTGCCAAACAGATCCAGTTCTCCTATGAGTTCTATCTTGATGGTCTCACCAAGACCAAGCTCTTTGAGGGCCTTCTGCTTAACCACAGGACTCTCATATACATCGTAACAAAGTTCAATGACAGGTTCGGACTGCCCGAAATGCCCGGCGGCACTGAGGGTGAGAGAGTAGCGCAGAACGCCTAAGGTCTGAATTTGGTTTGTTCTTCCAGGAGGTAAATGATATGACTGCGAAGAAAGTAAGAGTTACATATAAGTGTCTTCATCCATCGTGTATTGTCTTCTGCAAAGAGGGCATGCTCACAATGGATGAGGATGTCTTTAAGGGCCTCTTGGCTGAGAATAAAGAGAAGGATGTCTTTAAGAGCCCGAGAGGCGCCTGCCGCATGGGGTTTTCACAGCCCTTTAAATCCGAGGGTGTTGAGAACCTTGACGAGAACGCGGCTGCAGGGGAGGCCCAGAAACAAGTGGCATCGCTTGATAGCGATAACCCACTTGAGGTCCTTGTTGCAGAGCACCAGAGGGTCCTTGAGAAGCTTGACGAGATTGAGGAACACTTAAAGAAAAGGGATGTAGACGGACTCTGGGTTGCTTCTGCGGCCCTTGAGAATGATATTGTCCTGCATTCCGTTCAGAAAGAGGAAGAGCTGCTCTTCCCAAGGGTAGGTAACCTCGTACCTCTTGCAGAGGGCCTGGTTACTATTATTCAGGAAGACCACAGGGAGTTTATGACTCTCCTGCATTCCTTTAGAAGCGCCCTTGTGGATGGAGATATTCTTGATGGTTTAGCCCGTTCCATTATCGTTAATCTCAGGAGCCATATCAGAAAAGAAGATGATGAGTTTTTCTACCTCCTTGATAAGCATCTTGACCATAAGACAAAAGAGATTATTCTCAAGGAAATGAAAAAGATGTACGAGGCTTTTGTGCCCATGGAAGCGGGTGATAGAGCAGCGGCCAGAGACCGTTCAACATCAAAGGCACGCTCTCATTATGATGAGGCCGCAGATGCCGCAAGAGACGCCAGGCTTGCCGATGCAGCAAGCGGCGGAGGATGTTGCCACGAATCACCGGATTAATTCATCCCGGTTATTAGTAAAAAACAGGCCCCTTCTTCAGTAGAAGAAGGGGCTTTTTTATATCTTAACCATATTTATTTTTAAGCGTTCTTATCTTCCTCTATCGTCCCTATGTCAGCGGCATATGCGTGTAAATGATATAAATCCACATACAGATGATAGCTACCCCGAACCAGCAGACATACTTAAAGGCCCAGCGCCGTTGTTTTACTATCCTCAGTTTCATAAGTATTACGGCAAACCCTGAGAGCCATAAGAGGAGCACAATCATATTAAATCCGCTGCCAATATAGGATACAAAAAAGAGGAGAATAAAAAGACCGATGGATATGTAACCGTTAAGGCGGTGTATGCGTCCTTCAAAGCTTCTTTTACGCGTTCTTACAAGCTGCATGCCGCTTATAAAGCTTGAGGTGGCAAGTACCACACCGATGGAGCCTATGATAAGAGGTAAAAAATCAGAGAACATCGTTACCTTCCATATATCATTTTAAATGCGTACATCTGAATCAGATAAAATATGAAGCCCAGATAAACAAGAAGTATAGGTAGTATGAGGAAGAGATCCGGGAGCGATGTGTTATCAGAGACATCGTTATTCGAGGACTCGCCTGTGACAAAACCAAACATATTCCTAAGCGTACGGTTGTGCTTGATGACATTGTTATTGGAAGACCATATAAGCATGCCGTTCCATTTGTTCATGTTTATTTTATTGTTTAAGATGGTGTTATTATCTGATGAGAAAAGAAAGAGCCCCTTGTCGCCGTTCAGACTTACGGAGTTGGCTCTAACCCTGCACGATGAGGATTTATTTAAGTAAAGTCCATAGGAGTTATTTGAGTCAAAGCGATTGCCGAAGATATTACAGTTCTCTGTATTCAACATCAAAAGCCCGTTCTCGTTATCGGTAACATGATTGAGCATGACCTTAAGATTTTTGGTTTTTTCTATAAGCACACCTGCAAGGGTAGAGCCTTTTATGGTAAAGGCGAGTAATGTTACGTCGTGAGTCCCCTGTATATGTATGGTTGCCGTATCCGGGTCCGCGGCAGTGATAATAGTCTTAGCCGCTCCCCTTGATGATCTAAGGAAGACAGGTTTTGTGATCTTTATGTTGTCGCTGTAAGATCCGCTTGCAACTATGATTATGGCACCGGGTTCTGCCGCCTCAACGGCCTTGCTGATAGACTTATACTGCTCTGGCACTCTGATGATGGTTGATGCCTCTGAGCTTACTGCCACAAGAAGTAAGAGAACCGTAATAAGTATAAGGACGGGAATCTGCTTTATCATATAACTTATTGTAACCTTTATGGTTTTTTTAGCAATACCTCTCCTGCGATTCATCCCTCTGAAGGCTGTTATAGATAGAGATGAGCAATGATAATGCAAATATCTGAGCGCAGATAAGGTAATGATTTGTGTGAAGTTTATCAGAAAAAGGTCTTAAAGTCTATAGAGAATGAAGAGCGCAAGCACCTTGAATGCACTTGTGGCGGGCTGGATACAAGTAAAAAAGGCCGCGTTTTTAAACGCGGCCATAGAGATAATTTGGTGGAGCTGAGGGGGATCGAACCCCTGACCTCAAGACTGCCAGTCTTGCGCTCTCCCAACTGAGCTACAGCCCCAAACAGCAGAATTAATATTAATAACATTTGAAGGTTTCTCTTGTCAATTGAAATCTCTTGTTTTTGAATATCCTTATCTAACTCCGGTAAAGTAATAAGCTGCCTTTAAAGATGTGTTTTTGCGGAAGCGATTCTCAGTGGACGCTGACAGGCCTTAATAGCTGGGCTTTTCCGTAAAAAATTTTTTTGCCAAAAAGACATTTTATTGTTTTTTTATCTTGCAAAATTTTAAAAAACATTGTATTAATATCTTACACAAAAATATTTCAATACAGGCTTCATATAATACAATAATGCACGATCAGAGGAGGAGTTATGGGAAAAGCACTGACCAAGTCAAAAATTGTAGAGCACATTGCACTAAAAAATGACCTTACCAAAAAAGCCGCCGCGGATATTTTGTCCTGTCTCGCGGAGCTCTCTTATAAAGAAGCCAAGAACGGTTTTACTTTTCCCGGAGTCGGTAAACTTGTTCTTGTTAAGAGAAAGGCCAGAACAGGCAGAAATCCCCAGACCGGTGAAGCCATAAAGATTCCGGCTAAAAAAGTTCTTAAGTTCCGTGTTGCCAAGGCATGTAAAGACGCTGTTCTCGGCACCAAGTAATATCCTTCTCTATATATGCATTTTCGCGCTCGCATGTGTCTTGAAATTTAAGCGCTTATATGAAAAGTTAAAAGCCTCCGTCCATATGGTCTGAGGCTTTTTCTTTTTATTCCTTTAAGAGGGCGCTATCTTGGTCAGCCCTGGATTCAGTCCGTTAATATGAGGTAAAGTTCTTGTTTTTTAGGGTTTTATACAGTATATTGCCAATATGAAGTGTCCATTTTGCTCTCACCTTGAAGATAAAGTCATAGACTCTCGCCTTAGCCAGGACGGTATCCTTACGCGGCGCAGACGCGAGTGTCTTTCCTGCGCAAAGCGTTTTACCACCTATGAGCGCATTGAGGAGAGGCTACCCCTTGTGGTGAAAAAAGACGGCCGCCGTGAGACCTTTGAACGTAATAAGATACTCTCGGGTATAATGAAGGCATGTGAGAAGAGGCCCGTTGCTCTCGGGGATATTGAGAAACTTATTGAGGTCCTTGAGACGCGGCTCCTTGACGCGCCGGCAAAGGAGATTGAGAGCCGTGCCCTTGGGGAGATGGTAATGGATGATATCAAGAACCTTGATGAGGTGGCTTATGTGCGTTTTGCCTCTGTGTACAGGGATTTTAGAGATATCAGCGAGTTCATGGAGGAATTAAAAGACCTCCTTGAGTTAAAGAACAGGAAGGGCTGAGATTATGTCTCATGAGCAGTTCATGAGAGAGGCCCTGAGGCTCGCAAGGCGTGGTCTTGGCCGTACCAGCCCCAACCCCGTGGTTGGCTCGGTAGTAGTAAAAAAGGGGGCTATAATAGGGCGGGGGTATCACAAAAAAGCGGGACTACCCCATGCCGAGATAGAGGCTCTTGCCGGTCTTAATACCACTGAGCTTAAAGGCGCCGTCCTTTATATTACTCTGGAGCCATGCTGCCATAAAGGCAGGACCGGTGCCTGTACAGAGGCCATAATCGCCTCAGGTATCAAAAAAGTAGTGGTAGGAGCCGCTGACCCCAACCCGCTTGTATCAGGTAAAGGAGTGCTGGCTCTGCGAAGTGCCGGGATTGAGGTTATTGAAGGTGTGCTTGCCCAAAAGGCAGGGGAGTTAAATGAGTCTTTTGAAAAATTTATTACAACAGGTATGCCCTTTGTAACCCTAAAACTTGGGGCAAGCCTTGACGGCAGGATTGCCGCCTCAACAGGTGAGTCAGAGTGGATTACAGGGCAGGCTTCCAGGAAGTACGTTCACAGGCTGAGAGCTCTGGCAGATGCCGTTATGGTAGGAGCGGAGACGGTTATTATTGACGACCCGGCCCTTACCGTGCGTCACGTGCGAGGTTCCAACCCTGTAAGAGTGGTCCTTGACAGCTCTTTGCGCATACCCCTTACGGCAGAGATATTTAAGGACACTTCTTCAGGTCTTATTATTTTCACTACGCGAAAAGCTGATAAAGAAAAAGTACGCCTGGCCCGTGTCCGTGGAGCCAGGGTCTTTTATGTGCCCTCGCAGGCTGCAGGCGGTGTGGACCTGAAAAGGGTAATTAAAAAGCTTGGAGAATGCTCCATAACAAACCTTCTTGTTGAGGGTGGCGGTTCTGTTGCCGCGTCTCTTGTTAAGGCCGGGCTTGTGGACAGGGTTCTCTATTTTATCGCACCCATCCTGCTTGGTGCTGATTCCGTGGCGGCTATTGGCGCCTTATCCGTAACCAGCCCCTTAAAGGCGCCGAGATTTACCGGGATGAGGGTGAAGAGGATTGGAGATGATCTCCTTGTTGAGGGCTCCTTGCAGATAAACTCAACTCATGGGAAAGGCGCGTAGCAGAGCAATGCCTTAAAGGCGCTCAAGAGGTATGGACTTATGTTTACCGGCATTATAGAAGACATTGGCAGGGTTAAATCTGTTGTAAAAAACGGTGATTCTGCTAAAATAGAGATTACATCCTCTCTTGATCTCTCGCGGCTTCCGGCTGGCAGCAGCATAGCCGTTGACGGAGCCTGTCTGACTATTACCGACGGGCCAAGGAGTAAGAATTCCTTTACCGCGGATCTTAGCTCTGAGACCCTTGCGGGTACGACTTTTGGGCGCGGTCTTGCCACGGGCAGAGCTGTCAACCTTGAGAGGCCCCTTACGCTGGAGAAACCCCTTGGCGGGCACCTTGTTACCGGGCACGTAGACGCAGTCGCCCTTATAAAGAAGAAGACCTTAAAGGGCGCTTTTCTGGTACTTGAGGTAGAGCTGCCGCAGGAGCTGTTGTCTCAGGTGGTGGTGAAGGGCTCAATAACCATTGACGGGATCAGCCTTACGGTTACAAGTGTTCTCGGCAGGCACATTGGGCTGGCAATAATCCCGCATACGCTTAAGGAGACAACACTTCCCGGTAAGGGTGTGGGAGGTTTTGTAAATATAGAGACAGATATAATAGCCAAGTACGTGGAGAGGTCACTGGCCTCAAGGGAAGGCCAGGGCATTACAAAGGGACTCTTAACGGAGCATGGCTTTCTGCGCGGAGAGGGGTAGGCTGTTTTCTGTTTTTTTTAAGAAAAGATAATTAGAGTTTTTTTGAGTATATCAACTTCGGGCCCGGGCCAAGCGCCGGCTCGCTGCACACTTAAAAGCACAGGCGGTACAGAAGATGAAAAAAAAGATAGAAGAGGCCCTTAAAGAGATAAAGGCCGGCCGTATGGTAATAGTTGTAGATGATGAGGACAGAGAGAACGAGGGTGATCTCTGCATGGCCGCTGAACTCGTTACACCTGAGGCCATAAATTTTATGGCCATACACGCAAGAGGGCTCATATGCCTCACGGTAACTGAGGAGCACGCCGATAGCCTCTCTCTTGCTCCCATGGTTGACGATAATACGTCTACCTACAGAACGGCCTTTACAATATCCATAGACGCCAGAGAGGGCGTTACCACTGGAATCTCAGCCTCTGACAGGGCCAATACCATTTTGGCCGCTGTTGCAGACGGGGCTGTGCCAGAGGACCTATCGCGTCCCGGGCATATCTTTCCTCTAAGGGCGAGAAGAGGCGGTGTACTTGTAAGAACCGGGCAGACCGAGGGCTCTGTGGACCTGGCCCGCCTTGCGGGGCTTAAACCCGCTGGTGTTATCTGTGAGATAATGAAAGACGACGGCACAATGGCGCGCATGGCCGACCTTGAGGTCTTTGCCCGTGAACACGGCCTTATGATAATAAGCATAGCGGAGATTATAGAGTACAGGCTCCGTTACGACAGCCTTGTGAAACGCGCCGGCTCTGCGCACCTGCCAACAAAGTTCGGCGGTGATTTCGTGGCCTCGGCTTATACCAATGATGTTGATACAAATGAGCACCTTGCCCTTGTAAAGGGAGAGATAGACCCTGATAAACCCGTCCTTGTACGTGTGCACTCAGAGTGTCTAACAGGCGATGTGCTTGGTTCCGAGCGCTGTGACTGCGGGGACCAGCTGAAGGCCTCCATGAAGATGATAGAAAAAGAGGGGAGCGGAGTCTTTTTATACATGCATCAGGAGGGGCGTGGCAT
>JAJRZX010000059.1 GCA_024275045.1 Deltaproteobacteria bacterium | reverse complement strand
TTTTTTTATACGTCTCTTTTGCGCGTATGAAATAATTTTATCTCTACTCATAGGCACTTGCTCCATAAAAAAACAGATTACTTCTCCTGCACAGCCCCGCCGGACTTAAGCTCTGCGCCTGCCATAAGACGCTCAAGTCTGGCAGTAAGGTCTATAAAACCTTGAGGCGATACCCGTGCCCGCCCTACCATGACCGCAAAGTGCAGGTGCGGCCCCGTGGCGCGTCCCGTAGCCCCCACAAGACCAAGGGTCTGCCCTGCCTTCACTATCTCACCTTTTTTTACATTAATAGACCTGAGGTGCGCGTACAGCGTAAATAGACCGAGACCATGGTCCACGAGAACAAAGTTGCCGTAAAAAAAGAAATTTCCCGTGAAAGCAACGCGTCCGCCTCCTGAGGCGCGAACAGGGGTGCCGCCGGGGGCCGCTATATCCAGGCCCCCGTGGGGGCTGCGCGGAGCTCCGTTTAATATTCGCCTCTCACCAAAGGCTCCGCTTATACGACCGGTAATGGGCATGACAAAGGTCCTGGTCCAGAGGCGTCTCTTCGCTGATGCCCCCAATGCCTTCTCAAGTATCTTCTTCTCTCTATCTATCCTCAGTAACGCAGCCTCGTCAAACTCCACCATATTAGAGGGCAGAGTAATGCGGTCTGTGCCAAAGTCCCCGGAGGTAACGCGAATCTCTGAGCTTACCTCTTTACCCCCCTCGGAGAAGATAATATGATAGGCCCCGGGCTTGCTCTCAAGGTCCGCTGCTATAATAGCCCAAGGGCCGTCCACTGATTCTACAATAAGAGTCTCCCCGCCATTAAAGGCCCCTGAGACAGGCGTTTTTCCGGTTGAAGTTTTATTAAGGTGCACAAGAGCCAGCCCGCCCTGAGGGAGCTGATTATCGCTGTAATCGACAATCAGCCCCTTCCACGCAATACAGCCACTTAAACTCAGAAGGATTACGAAAAAGAGTACGCACAGTCCCATGCCCCGTGCCATGAGGTACTTAGATACCGGTTTTTTAAAACCCCCCGCTACTCTCATTTATTCAACTCCAGCCCTCTTACGCCGCTTGATGTATGGAGGACGCCATCACTATCCACGATTATTGTCTCTATACCCCTTAGAGACTCTACAAGGTCCATGCCCTTTTTTGGGCCCAGGACAAAAACAGCCGTTGATAGGGCGTCAGTGGTCATGGTATCAGGGCCGATAATCGTAACGCTTCTGCATCCTCTTGCGGGAAAACCCGTACGAGGGTCTATGATATGATGATAGAGCACTCTGTCTTTTATAAAAAAGTGCTCATAATCCCCTGATGTGGAGATAGAGATGTCCTTTAAGGGAAGAGAGGCGAGGAGCTTGTCTTTGCTCCTTGGGTGGCGGATGCCTATGCTCCAGAGTTTCCCTCCCACCGTGCCCTGCACCCTCATGTCCCCACCTGCCTTGATGATGATGTTTTTAATACCCATGGCGTCTACAAGAGAGATGGCCGAGTCCACGGCATAACCCTTTGCTATACCGCCAAGCCCCATGGACATGCCCGGCTCTTTTAAAAAAACGGTCTTTTTTGCATCATTCAGTATAACGCCGCGGTAGTTTACCTTCTTAAGCCTTGCGCGCACCTTGGCCTTATCCGGCACCATGTGCCTATCTTAAGAAAAATCCCATAACCCCCACATTGAGGCCCATGTTATATCAAAGGCCCCGTTAGAGAGACACGAGACCATATCAGCGGCCTTGATAATCATGAAGAGCTCTGAGGGTACGGCCACAGGGGCCTTTCCGGCGTTTTTATTTATCTTAACAACATAGGTCTCCCCCCTCCACTCGCTAAGCTCTCTTTCTATGCGTTTAAACTCCTTTACTATAACGGCAAAGGCCTTATCAGCACGCCGGTTATCAAGACCGGAGAAGGTGACCTCAAGGTTTGTGCCCATAACCGTAGCCTTACGGGTAATGGTATTAACCCTGTTCGGGGCGGCAGAGGCAGCCCCGGGCCAGAGCAGTAGCGATACGATGGCAACCGTCAGTACTGAGACAAGAAACTTTAAGGGCAGAGTTTTTTTCATGAGAAAAACAATATCATTGAAAGCGGTAATGAGGCAAGGGCATCAGTGAGAGAGCGAAGAGAGAGAAAAGCAGGTGCAGAGAGGCGGCTCAGTAGTTAATCTTCAGCCCCACCATAACCACATTGGCATAGATGCCTCTGGACTCGCGGTAAAACTCGTACTTTGCCTCCAGGTAATTGTTCTTCCCCTTGTACCATGGGAAGAAATACGTACCCTTTATCCCGATAAGGTTGGTATCAAGGCTCTCAAGCTGAGGCGAGGCCGATAAAAAGGCATCGGAAGACGCATAAGCGTCCTTTACAAAAAACGCCTTACTCTGCGTATAATACCTGTAGTTAAGGGTGAGAAGCATATTATCGTAGATGTGCTTATCGTACTCAAGTCCGGCCATGTAGGATTTTATCTTCCAGTCGTCATTATAATAACGCAGCGTTAATTTAAGGGCGGCCTTGTCAAAGATGCCTCCAAGCCCCTCAAAGGTAAAGTAACGGCTTAGCCCCGCCACATAGGCCCTGCGCGCCCTGGATGTGGGGAAGCGTTCACTCACGCACTTCGCCGAGAGATCCGTGCACGTTGATGCGTCTACGTTATTAAGGGCCACAAGACGTATACCCTCGCTCATCTGCCCTGATGACTCCGTAAGTGTATATCCAAGCTGAAAGAACATCCTCGGGGATAGCAGCTGCGTGAGGCCCAGAAAATAATTATGCGTTGTACGCGACTTTGTCTCAGGCAGAAACTTACCCGAGACCGTATCAAAACTCCCTGAATAACTGGCCGTAAGAGTGGTGTTCTTGGTAAAAAGGTCTTTCTTAAGGGTAATGGTGGGTGTATTGGAGGTATAATCGCCCTCGTGGCTTGTATCAAAGTAGAGCTCCGCCCCCAAGAGACCGCCAAAGTCATGGGTAAGGCCCACGGTGAGCTCATTTCGCGTATCGCTGTTGGCACCCGAGGCATTAGCCGCCGAGGCGCTTGATACGGCGTTGGTCTTGCCGCCTTTTTTCTTGTCCTTATCATCGCCGCCCTCGCCGAAGCTTGGGTTGATAAAGTCAACGGTGTACTTTGCGTAACCGCTGGTCCTCAGACTAAAGTCCTTGTTAAGGGCAAAAACCCCTGTATAAACAACGGTATCGTTATTAAAGGCATGGGTGTAGAACTGGGCTAACCCGTAGTCCTCGGCTAATGCCTCTGCAGGCAAAGCAATGGCGCATGCCACAATTATTAAGAGGCAGATACAGAGACAGAGAAGGTATGAGCGTGTAGACTCAGTTGCAGCCACAGCCACCTCCGCTAACCCCGAATGAACCTGTTGAACCCTCGCGTGTGGCAATGGAATGTTCTCTCACAGCCTTTTCCTCTCTGGCAAAATCCGGCCTCATAATAGGGTCCGCCAGGTACTCGCGCTCCCAGGGCTGAACGCGGGCGCACCCTGCCAGGGCGGCCAGCACAAGAAGAGCCGCGATAAGGGTGTAAATGAACTTCATTCTGATCATAATTTTACTTTTAGTTTTAAAAAACTTACTTAATCAGGGTGCGGATCTCACTGCGCCATGTATCGGGGTCAGACTCTCTGTAACCATAGTGAATGTAGCGGATAACCCCTTTGGCATCAATGATAAAAGACGTGGGCATGGCACCTACGGAGTATTTTTTTATGGCCTCTGATCTTCTGTCAAGAAGGACAATGAGGTTGGCGGGAAGGTCAGGGAACTCAGCGGTAAAACTCTTCACATTGGAGCGCACCTTGTCCTCGCTGACTGCAAGGGTTACAAACTCCGTGCCCTTGAACTCCTCTGTGAGCTTTTTGAGCTCCGGGAACTCTTTTTTGCAGGGCGGGCACCAGCTGGCCCAGAAATCCACAAAGACCACATGGCCGCGCATACCGCTTAGCGAGACCCTCTGTCCGCTCAGCCCGGCAAGGCTGAAATCAGGGGCTTTTCTGTTTCTCCAGCTCCCCTCTGATACACCGGAAGTAAGTATTACAAGAAAAAAAACAAAAAATACCCCCCATCTCTTTATCATAAGGCCGCCCTTGTGCTGTATTTTTTTTTATAAGATGTAAAAACCATCCAAACCTATCACCGCTTAGATTAAAGGAAGATTAGAGCAAGAGAGGGCATCTTGATGTAAGGACAGGGCAAAATTATGCCAAAAAGTGAACATAAAAGTAGTCACCTGCGATATTTCCCACATTCAACGGGCAGTTGCAGGTTTTTAAAGGATAATTTAAAAAAACCGCTTCCCTCCCCTGTCCGAGGTGCAAAAAAAGCCCCCATCAGGGCCTTAAGCCTTTTTTTTTAGAAAAAAAGAGCTTTTTTCGCCAAACAGGTGATGTAAATCACTTGCAGGGGTTAGGGGTCTGCTATACTATGCTATAGTGTCCATTAAACATACACCTCTGGTCTTATAATGGACCGATTCAGTACTCTTAAGAGGTCGCCGGAGCAGGTTAAAAGGTCTTGTCCGGCTTATATTCTTTAAAATGCAAACAGCTTAACTATTATGGCATTAGACCCCGGCATACTGATGTACATTACTCCTCTTAGCACCATCCTTGGAGGTTATATCCTGCTGCGGACCCGCAAAGAGCTTCGAAGCCGCCGGGTGCGTGATAATGCCATAAAAACAGGGATGATCGAGCCTGCATCCATCCACCCTTCCATTAACCACAATCGATGCGTGGGATGCGGCTCATGCGTGGCGGCCTGTCCCGAGCATCCGGGACACAGCGTACTTGGCCTCATAAACGGCAAATCGCACCTTATCGGGCCAACAGACTGCATAGGTCACGGCGCCTGCTTTGATGTCTGTCCCGCTGACGCCATTACCCTTGTATTCGGCACAGAGCGCCGCGGCGTAGACATACCCATGGTAAAGTCTGATTTCGAGACCAATGTGCCGGGCATCTACATAGCCGGAGAGCTTGGCGGAATGGGGCTTATAAAAAACGCCATAGAGCAGGGACGCCAGGCGCTGGAGAATATAGCCAAACTTGAGGGCAGGGCCGAGGGCGATATGCTCGATGTCCTAATCGTAGGCGTTGGGCCAGCGGGCTTTGCCGCCTCTCTTGGAGCAATGGAGGCAAAACTACGCTACGCCACCATAGAGCAGGACTCACTTGGCGGCACGGTCTATCAGTTTCCAAGGGGCAAGATCGTAATGACCGCCCCCGCAACCCTTCCCATTGTTGGAAAGGTCATGTTCAGAGAGACCACAAAGGAGAAACTCCTTGAGTTCTGGGAGGGCGTGGAAAAAGAGACCGGCGTGAAGATTAATTACAAAGAGCGTGTAGAGGCCATAGAAAAGACAGAGAAAGGATTTAAGGTAAGAACGAGTAAAGGGGTGTATGAGACCAGGACCGTGCTCCTTACCATAGGCAGACGCGGCACGCCCCGCAAACTCGGCGTTACCGGCGAGGATTTACCAAAAGTCATGTACAGACTAATAGACCCGGAGCAGTTCAGGGGGCAGAAAGTCCTCGTAGTAGGCGGCGGAGACAGCGCCCTTGAGGCGGCCACAAGCATAGCCGCCGAAGAGGCCACGGAGGTCACCCTCTCGTACAGGAGCGCGGCCTTCTCACGTGCAAAGGAAAAAAACAGGCAGAAGGTAAAAGACGCCGAGGCCGAGGGGCGGCTGAAAGTCCTGATGAAATCCAATGTAAAGCTTATTGAAGACAAGGCCGTTAAGATAGAGCATAACGGCGAGCACATAGACATAGAGAACGATGCCATAATTATTAGCGCCGGAGGCATCCTGCCCACGGCCTTTCTTAAAAAAGTAGGTATTAGCGTTGAGGCAAAATTTGGAACACCATAAGAAGAACAAACAGTTCATTACCATCGCAGGCAGAGGCGCGCTTACAGTAGCGGGCATAATCTTTATGCTCTGCCTTTTTATGCCTGTAACCGGGAGCAGCGCCCGTGCCGGCACCATTGAGGAGGCCAGGGCCGCAACAAGGGTGCGCGATTACAAGAAGACCGCCTCCATATTAAAACCCCTTGCACTCAAGGGAGACGCCGAGGCCATGTACATGCTCTCAGGGCTGTACCGGGCGGGACGAGGTCTTGAAAAGAACGAGGCCAGCGCATATCGCTGGATGTTAAAGTCAGCCGAGAAAGGTTATGTCAAGGCCCAGTTCAACCTCGGTATAATGTACGAGATGGGCGTTGGCGTAAAGCCCGGCCAGGCCAAGGCCATGTACTGGTTCAGACAGGCGGCTCAGCAGGATTTTCCTGCGGCCCTTAACCGTATAGCCGAGGCAAAGGCCGCAGGAAAACGCAAGTCAAAGTTCCGCCTCTCTCGCGGCAGCGACCCCGCAGGAGAAGAAAGGCTCCGCTGGGCCGCGGAGAAAGGCGAGACAGATAAGCTGAAAGCCCTTCTTGAGTCAGGTATAAACGTAAACAACAGGGACAAGTACGGCAGGACCGCCCTTATGATAGCCGCGGGAGAGAAAAAAGGCGCAAAGAGCCTTAACCTGCTCCTTAAATATAAGGCCAAGACAGAGCTCATTGACAAATATGGCGATAACGCCCTTCTCATAGCCTCGCGCAATGGTTACGTTAAGAGTATAAAACTTCTTATTGCCGCGGGCGCAGCCCCTAACGTAAGGAACCATAACGGCAATACCCCGCTCATGCTTGCCTCGCGAGCCGGCAACGTGGAGGCGGTCAGAGCACTTGTAAAGGGCAGAGCCAGCGTAAACGCCCTGAATAAAAAAGGACAGAACGCCTTAATGCTCGCAGACAGCGGCAAACACAGAGAAGTCACGGCCTTTCTCACAAGCAGGGGCGCGCGCATAGTAAAGGTACGCAAGAACAAACCTCAGGTAAACCTTGCTCTACTGGAAAAATCCTCCATTGAGGCAGCGGCGAAAAAAGACTCCCCTTACAAGGGCTGGACGCCTCTTATGATAGCCTCGTGGCGCGGTCAGACTGAGGTTGCGCGCAAGCTTCTCACAAGCGGGGCAAAGGTTAATAAACGCGGGCCCGAGGGTTACACGGCTCTGGCCAAGGCCGCATGGCAGGGTCACGATAAGATAGTCACCATGCTGCTGGCGCGCGGCGCCACTACCCGCTCTGCCTCGGCCGAGGTAAAGACCCCTCTTATGCTTGCAGCCGAGAAAGGGTACATTAAGGTTATGACGGCGCTCATATCGGCAGGGGCTGATGTAAACGCCAGGCATAAACCTCTTAACGAGAGCGCTCTTACATACGCTATCAGGGCATCAAAAGAAGATGCCGCCATCAAACTTCTCTCAAAAGGCGCGGCAACGGATATAAATGTACGCGGCGGCATGACGCCTCTTACGCTTGCCGGGCAAAAGGGCCTTCACCGCACCATCACGGCTCTTCTTAAACACGGAGCTCTTGTTGACGCCGTAGACGGCAAAGGTTTTACCGCCCTCTGGTACGCAGCGCAGAGCGCAAAACCCCGTGCCGTAGAGATTCTCCTTGCCGGCGGTGCCGATGTATCACGGCGCTACCACGGCGGGCAGAGCGCACTTAGCCTTGCTGCAAAAGAAGGCAGCGTAGATGTGCTTACGCCGCTGTTAAAGGCGGGCGCCGCCATCAACGCTGTTACGGACCGCGGCAACACAGCTCTCATGCTGGCAGCGGCCAGCGGCGCAACAGGCGCTGTAAAGTTGTTAATAAAAAACAAGGCCAATGTAAACACACGCAACAAAAACGGTGATACGGCTCTCATACTGGCGGCCACAAGCGGACACTCCATTGCGGTCAGGGCTCTGCTAAAAGGAGGCGCCAACGCCGGTATAAGAAACAAAAAACGTGAGCAGGCAATAACCGTGGCAAAGGGTAACACTGAGGTACTTAAAGCCCTTGAGGACTATAGTACGGAGCAGGGCTGGCTGAGAAGTATTTTTTAAGTTAAATTAAGTTAAATATTGAAAAAGGTTTATAATGGGTAATCTTCACTCACATACAGAGACAGGTTCCCTCTGTGCGAAAAAGGGCACAGGGGTGCGGAAAGGCGCCTTTGAACTTGGGGCCATGCCTATCTCAAAGGACCCGGAAAAAAACCCTGCTGCAACAGGCACGGCAGAGTCGATAATAAAAAACCTCATACCCGTTCTTGAGTCAAAACCTCTCGGCAAGACAGGCGAGAGGGGCGCTCACGGGTTGGATAAGACACTTACGGGAAGCGCAGCCCCTGCCCCCCTCACGACTACCGCGGGAGCAGCAACAAATAAAAGCCCGGAAAAGGCAGCGCCTGTAAGAGTAAAATCCCCTGATGAGGTAAAAGAAGAGGTTATGGCCAAGATCAAGAGCAGGGCCAAGAGCGCTGCGCCCAGGGAGGCAGTCTCAGGGCCAAAGGCCGAGAACATGAAAACAACCGCACCTCGGAGACCTGGGATAGAGCCTGCTAAGGGAGGCGCAAACCTGCGCACTCCTGCATCAGACAAAGTATCAGCTGAGAGAGCAAAGACGCAGCCCCTGCCCCTGCGCTCTGAGGTTATTACTCTGGTGCCGGAAAAAGGCAGAGCTGAAGCGGATAAACCTCTTAACAAGACCGTTATTAAAAAAACGCCACCCTCCCCTTCAATAAAGGCCGGGCAGGAGAGCATCGAGGAAAAAACGCGGCCCCGGAAGCCGGCGAGCACTATTATAGAGAAGGCCAAAGCAGAGGCGCAAGCGCATATAAGAGGGGCAGTCGCGGCGAAGGACAAAAAAAGCTCTAAAGATAAACCCGCGGCACTTACAGAGGCACGTAAAGAGACCGCGGAAGAGCCTGCCCCGGAGGGCCCGTCCTGCGACCTTAATGCCGCGCCCAGGACCTCTCATTTAACCAAGATTTTTTATACCGTTCTCATCCTGGTCCTCTTTCTCGGCTGGTTTTACAGCGGAGAGCAGATACTCACCGCCAAAGAGGGGCTTGGTTATTACATAGGAATCATAGGCGGGGCCATGATGCTTGCGCTTATTATATATCCCCTTAGAAAGACGGCGCGCTTCATGCGCGGCATGGGCGCCATCAGGCACTGGTTCCGCGCCCACATGATACTGGGGCTCATAGGCCCGGTGCTTATTGTATTTCACGCCAACTTCGCCGTGGGCTCACTTAACAGCTCCATAGCCCTCGGGGCCATGGTGCTTGTAGCCCTGAGCGGACTTGTGGGTCGGTACATCTACGCCGGGATTCACTACGGACTATACGGCAAAGAGATGGATTTCAAGGGGCTGAAGCAGGACTTTGAGCATAAAATCAGCGTCATGAAGTATGTCCTTGATTACGCCCCTGCGCTCCAGCAGCGGCTAAAGGACCTGGACGCCAGGGCCGCCAAACCCCGTTACTCTTTTCTTGGAAGCCTGCTGGGGCTCATCACAACATGGTTTAACGCCCTCTGGCTTCGCATGACCCTGATTCTTGGGCTGCGGCGTACGCTGCGCGTAGCGGCACGGAGAAATAAATGGTCTCCCGCCGAGCTAAAGGCCCACAGCATGGCCACACGGTATTATATCTCCAACCACATATCAGCGGCCAAGGCCATATCGAGGTTCAAGGTCTACGAGAGGCTCTTCAGTCTCTGGCACCTCCTCCATATGCCGTTATTTTTAATGCTCGTGCTCACCGCTATAATCCATGTGGTAGCCGTGCATATGTTCTGATCATTGTGACAAAAGGAATGCTCAGAATCTCAGTTAAGATAATATTGACCTCCTTCTTCCTTGTTACGCTGTTGTTTACGGCAAGAGAGGCCGGGGCAAAGAATATAAAAAGTCTCTTCATGCCCGGTAAAGTTATCTCCGGACATGCGAAATACGAGAACGATTGCTCGAACTGCCACAGGTCGTTCAGCAAGGAGTCTCAGAAGAGCCTGTGCCTTGATTGTCACAAAAAGATCGCCCTTGATCTTAAAAATAAACGCGGTTACCACAGCAAAGAAAAACGGGCCGCCAGTACCGAGTGCAGACAGTGCCACAAGGAGCACAAGGGGCGCGAATACAAGGCCGTTATCTTTGACGGCGAGACTTTTGATCACAGGCTTACGGATTTTCCGCTGAAAAACGGTCATTCCGGGACAAAGTGCTCCAAGTGTCATAAGAAGGAGAAAAAATACCGCGAGGCCCAGGCAAAGTGCTATGCCTGTCACAAGAAAGACGATACGCATAAAGGGCGGCTGGGCAAAAAGTGCAAGGAGTGCCACGACTCGCGCGGCTGGGCAAAGGCCCGTTTTGACCATAAGAAGACGGACTTTCCCTTAAAGTTCAAGCACAAGAAGGCATCCTGCGCCGCGTGTCATCCCGGGGGAAAATATAAAAAAACCCCCCTGAAATGCGTTGGCTGCCACAGGATTAACGATGTACATAATGAGAAGTACGGCAAGAAATGCTCTGACTGCCACAAGGCCAATGACTGGAAGAAGTTCAGCTTTGACCATGAAAAGACCAAATTCTCCCTTGAGTTCAGGCACAAAAAAGTAGATTGCCATGCCTGCCACAAGGGTAAATTTTATAAAGATAAAAAACTCAAGAAGACCTGCTACGGTTGTCATAAAGACGATGATGAGCACAAGGGACGTT
Source organism: Deltaproteobacteria bacterium (assembly GCA_024275045.1). Taxonomy (GTDB): domain Bacteria; phylum Desulfobacterota; class GWC2-55-46; order GWC2-55-46; family JADFVP01; genus JAJRZX01. Next base: position 4,979 of record JAJRZX010000059.1, on the reverse strand, counting down.
ATGGCCGGGAGTGCAAGACCTGCCACAGCCCAAGAGAGTGGGGAAAATACAAGTTCAACCACGACAAGACGGATTTTCCTCTAAAAGACGCCCACCGCAAGGTAACTTGCGCAAAGTGTCATCAGGGCAAGGCCTATGGCGTCAAGAAAGTTCGCCCCTGCTCGGTCTGTCATAAAAAAGACGATGTTCACAGAGGACGTGAAGGCCGGGACTGCGAGTCCTGCCACAACCAGCGCGCCTGGGGTAAAGACGTGGTCTTTGACCACGACATTACAAACTTTCCCCTTATAGGGCTTCACGCCGTTACTCTCTGCGAGCAGTGCCATAACCGTGTGGACTACAAGAAGGTCTCGGTAAAGTGCTCGTCCTGTCACAAGAGTGATGATAAGCACAAAGAGGGGCTTGGCGAAGAGTGCGGTGAGTGTCACAACCCGAACGGCTGGAGGCTGTGGAGTTTTGACCATAGCAAGAACACGGAATACAGGCTTGAGGGGGCGCATAAAGGTCTTGACTGCGCTGCCTGCCACAAAAAAACATTATTTAAAAAACAGAGGAAAAAGAGCGCTACACCGGAAAATTGCTTCAGCTGTCATCAAGACGATGACCTGCACCGCGGAAGCTTTGGGCTAAATTGCCAGAGGTGTCACTCTACTAAGTCCTTTAAAGAGATTAAGATAAGACACTGATTCAAAGATCAACGACCTGTATAAGTGTGGCCGGAGAGCGCGTTCTGAGAGCTTTGCCGGACAGGAGGTATTATATGCAAGAGATAGCGCGTTCTTATAACAAAAAGAGCGGCCGTAGAAGTATTTCACAAAGCCTGTTAAAGGTCTCTTTTCTTCTCCTCCTTATATTGCTGCTCTACCCGGCAGACAGAGCTGTCTCTGCAAAAGAGTCCGGAGGCGCACAACAAGGGCGTTATGTGGTGAGCCTTATCTCCAATACAAAACCTATCAATACCTCTGAGCTGCGTACCAGAGAGGCCTTTAAGGGGCACACGCTCTATACCACAAAGGCACGCATAAACGGCGTACTCTGGCACAGGCTGCGTCTCGGGTTTTTCCCCACAAAGAAGGCCGCCGAGAAAGAGATGGCCCTGCTCAAGGGCAGCTTCAAAGACGCCTGGGTTGCAAAGGTCTCGGTATCAGAACGCGATAGGGCGCACACAATGGCAGTAAAAGGAGTAAGCCCTGCCTCGAAGACAGGAAAGAAAATAACCGAGTGGAGTAAAAAGACATACTCCGATGTGGACAAAAGCGTACGGAAAAAAATCGAAGACATGAAGGCCAGGCTCAAGGAGAACAAGGCTAAAAGGGAAAAAGAAAAAAAGGCAAAGGCCGCTAAAAAACTCGCAGAGCAAAAGTCTGCCGAGACCGCCGCTGCCAAGAGCCCCAAAAAACAAAAAAACATATTCAGCCGCAGAACCAGGAAGGCTAAAGGCGCCTCAAAAAAGGCGCCTCTTGAGACAGGGCGTTATGTGGTGAGCCTTGTATCCAAGACAAAACCCATTGATACCTCTTCTCTTCGCAGCAACAAGTCCTTCTCCGGTCACACGCTCTATACCACGTCTTTTCGAAAGGACGGCGTACTATGGCACAGGCTGCGTCTCGGGTTTTTCCCTACAAAAGAGGCGGCCGAGAAGGAGATGGCTCTGCTTAAGGGCAGCTTCGAGGACCCCTGGGTGGCGCGCATCTCCGTAAAAGAACGTAAGAAGGTGGCAGCGGCCTTTAATAAAAGCTCAAAACGCACTGCCTCTACCGCCTCTGCTGATAAGAAGGGCGCTAAGGGGGGCAAAAAAAACGGGGAGCACAGGGCCTCTCTTAAGCAGAGAGGCAAGAAGTTCACGGAGTGGAGCAAAAAAACATATACGGGCATTGACGAGGGACTGAGGAAAAAACTCTCGGAGATGGAAAAAAACTTCCATGAGAGCACGGCCCGGCCCCTGGAGGGAGAAGCAGCGGCAGGCGCGGCAGCACAAAAACAGACAAGAACAATAACCATAAAAAGAGGGGAGACCTTTAAGTTCAACCACTTTAAGACCGGCTTTCCTCTTGAGAACGCCCACGCAGCGGTAAAGTGCGAGTTCTGTCACGCACGCGGCATATTCGCCAATACCCCCTCTGAGTGCTCCCAATGCCACACGCAGGGCTCTATGGTAAAAGCCACGGTCAAATCCCCTGACCACACCAAGACCAACGCTCCCTGCGAGGACTGTCACACCACCACCAGCACAGACTGGAGCCTCTCACATTTTCGCCATACCGCCGAGACCTTCGGACGTTGTCTTAACTGCCACGACGGGGTCAAGAACACCGGCAAGACCGCAAACCACCTTACCAGCAGCAACAACTGCGAGGATTGCCACAGCACCAGCTCCTGGCAGACCGCAAGGTTTGACCACTCTGCCATAAGCGCGCCCTGCGCCAGCTGTCATAACGGCACCAAGGCAACGGGAAAACCCGTAAATCATGTGCAGAGCAACAACATATGTAATGATTGCCACACCACAGGCGGCTGGATACCCGCCGGCTTTGACCACTCAACCATAAGCGCGCCCTGCGCCAGCTGTCATAACGGTACCAAGGCCACTGGGAAAAACCCGAACCATATACAGAGCAGCAGCACATGTGATGACTGCCACACCACCAAGGCGTGGGTACCTACGACATTTGATCACTCATCCATAAGCTCTCCATGTTCTACATGTCATAACGGCACTCAGGCAACAGGTAAACCCGCGGGTCATGTGCAGAGCAGCAGCACCTGCGATGACTGCCACACCACAAACGCATGGATACCCGCCGGCTTTGATCACTCAACCATAAGCGCGCCATGCGCCAGCTGTCATAACGGCACAACAGCAACAGGTAAGGACGCGGGCCATATACCGAGCAGCAATACATGCGATGACTGCCACTCAACAAAGGCATGGACACCTACGACATTTGACCACTCAGACATAACCTCGCCATGCGCCAACTGCCATAACGGCACTACGGCAACAGGTAAACCAGCGGACCACGTACAGAGCAGCAGCACCTGCGATGATTGTCACTCAACAAACGCGTGGATACCCGCTGGGTTTGACCACTCAGGTGTAACCTCGCCATGCGCAAACTGTCATAACGGCACTACGGCAACAGGCAAACCCGCGGACCACGTGCAGAGCAGCGACACCTGCGATGACTGTCACTCAACAAACGCGTGGATACCCGCTGGGTTTGACCACTCAGGTGTAACCTCGCCATGCGCAAACTGTCATAACGGCACTACGGCAACAGGTAAACCCGCAGGTCATGTGCAGAGCAGCAATACATGTGATGACTGCCACTCAACAAACGCGTGGATACCCGCAGGGTTTGACCACTCCTCAATAACCTCGCCATGCGCCAACTGTCATAACGGTACAACGGCAACAGGCAAACCCGCGGACCACGTGCAGAGCAGCGACACCTGCGATGACTGTCACTCAACAAACGCGTGGATACCCGCAAGCTTTGACCACTCCGGCGTAACGGGCTCTTGCTCCACATGCCATAACGGCACCAAGGCAACAGGCAAACCTCCGGGGCATTTTGTCACATCAGAAGAGTGCAACGCCTGTCACAGCACACGAGGCTGGGTACCAACCTCGTCGTACAACCATACCTCGGCTAATTATCCCGGGGACCACAAATCAAAAGTGGAGTGCCTTGATTGCCACAAATCCAACTCCCAGACCATTGTATGGGAGTACGGCGGGTACAAGCCGGACTGCGCGGCCTGTCACGCCGGCAACTACAAGAGAGGTCCGCACAAGAAGACCAAGAACCCCTCGACCATATACTACACCGTAAGCGAACTAAGGGACTGCGCGGGGGCATGTCACCGGTACACAGACGACACCTTTTCCACGATATCAAAACACAAGAGCGGTCACCATGACGCCAACGACGGGGGTTGGTAATATGATAAAAAAGGTTATGGTCTTATGTATCTCTATGGCTGTCTTCACCATATTTCAAGGCCCCTCAGATGCATTTGCGCGGCGCTTTCAGATTCTTGACGAAGTTCAGCTTGTAGAGTACGACGGGTGCCGATTCATAGAGGTGAGTTTTAATATTCCCATGCGTTATATAAAACACTTCCCCTATGAGCAGGGTGAAGACCTGCGCATTAAGCTCGAGACCCTGAACATACACCCCACGGACCGCTCGGCGCAGTTCCGGCGCGAGTACCCGGGGTCTCTCTCCAGCGAGCTATCCCAGCTTGCCGATATAGTCTTCGAGGGAGAGGTGGAAGGAGGTCCTTTTCTGGCCATATTCTTTCACAACGCACTTAACTTCAAGGTGGGGCAGGGTAAGGATTTCAGAAGCCTTGTAGTCTCAATATCAGAAGAGGGAGCAACGCCCTGCGATCCAATACCCTGAGCATCGTGGTTGCGTAATACCAAAAGAGAATAAAGAGACAAGAGGATAAAAAAAACCACCCGGGCCGCTCCATGGTGCAGGCCGGGTGAGCATGGGGACATCTGTAAAATATTACAACAAGACTTCAAGACATTAAACTCAGAGAGAGAACAAAGGTTAACTTAATGACGAAGACAGGATCTCAAGCAGCGCGGCACCTTTTTTTAACAGGTCTGCTGATTATTCTTACAACAATATTTACAACGCACACAGCGCATGGCGGTTTATTTAAGGGTAAAAATAAAGACAAGGCAGAGCCGGAGAGGCCATATGCTCTGCATCTCTCTTCTTCAAGCACACCCGTTGAGGTAGAGAAACTGCCTTCTGCCGAACTCTTCAAAGGGTATATCCTGTACACCACGGAACATACCGTAAAAGGCAAGCTCTGGCACAGGCTCCGCCTGGGTTTCTTTCCCACAAAAGAGGCCGCTGCCATTAAGCTCAAGGAGCTCAAGGAAAAATATCCCGATGTCATTGTAATAAAGGTATCCAAAAAAGAGCGAGAGTCTGCCGTTGACATTATAGCGCCGC
>JAJRZX010000058.1 GCA_024275045.1 Deltaproteobacteria bacterium | reverse complement strand
TGCCTCCAAGTACGGGGTGGAATTTTTTTACGAGGATTTTCGCATAGGCTGGATAGAGGGCATAGAGGAATCGCGCCGTCTGGAACTCTACCGGCAGAAATACTGCGGCTGTATATACAGCAAGCTCGAACGTGCCGAGGAAAAAAGGGCCAGAAAAGAAGAGAAGAGAATAAAAAGAGAAAAGCGTGAGCAGGAGCGGCTTGAGTTAAAAAAACTTTAAAAACAAGCCTGATTACAAGTAAGGCTCATAAATATTATAGAGGTTTTGCGTGCGGTTGACAGGCAAAATCAGATTATTGTAACTCCTTAAACAGACGCAATTCAAGAGCAGTGCAGAGATAATAAGTTGAGTAAAATCCCATGAAAAATCTCACCATTGAGTCCATACAATGCCCTGCCGTGTATGAGCGGCCTCTTGAGATAGTTGAGAGAAAGGGCAGGGGCCACCCTGATTATATCTGCGACGCGGTTATGGAGTCCGTCTCCGTAGGACTATCCCAAGAGTACATAAAAACCGCGGGACGTGTGCTGCATTTTAATATTGATAAGGCCCTTCTTGTGGCAGGGGAGGTAGAGAAAAAATTTGGCGGCGGCAAGGTAATCTCTCCCATGGAGCTGATTATCGGAGACAGGGCTACTTTTGAGTATAATGGAGTTAAAATTCCCGTAGCAGAGGTGACGCGCTCCGCTGCCTCGTCGTGGTTAACAAAAAACCTGCCTGCCGTGAATATTGAGACTGATATAAAGTTAACCATTGCCATGAAACCGGGCTCGCCTGAGCTTACAGGGATTTTTGACGAGAAAGCGGGAACAAACCCCACGGCAAACGATACTTCCTGCGCAGTGGGACTTGCCCCATTTACCCCTACGGAAAAGGCGGTCTTTGATCTGGAACATTATATTAACAGCCAGGAGTTTAAAGAAACTTTTCCCGAGATGGGCAGCGATGTAAAGATAATGGGCCTTCGTCGCGGCTCTGCCCTGCACCTTACCGTGGCGTGCCCGCTCTTTGCCTCTATGATATCAGGTGAGAAGGAGTATTTTAACCGCAAAGAGGTCATTTACAGGGCCATGCTTGAGTTCACAAAAGAGCTGCCCTTTACTGAGGTAAGTTTGGATTATAATTGTCTTGACCGCAGAGGGCTTGGTGAGGCCGGAGTGTATCTCGCCCTGCTTGGCACATCTGCCGAGGACGGAGACTCCGGCGAGGTGGGGCGCGGAAACACTATACGCGGGGTTATCGCTGTAAACAGGCCCTGCTCAGCCGAGGCAGCGGCGGGAAAGAACCCTGTCAGTCATGTTGGAAAGATATACTCCATACTCGCGCAATTACTTGCAGAAGAAATTTACAGCGCAGAGCTCTCCATAAAAGAGGTGCGTATCTGGCTCCTTAGTCGAATAGGCGCGCCTCTTCAGAACCCCGAGGCCCTGTACGTGGAGGTCTTGCCCGAGGAATCGGGTTTTCATAAAAAAGAAGCCTCAGAGAGGATAAACACTATACTGGAGTCTGGTCTGGCTTCCATTGACACACTTACAGAGGGTCTTATCAGAGGGGATTATCCTATGTGCTGATTTTTTAACCGGGGAGGGGTGAGCTATGAAAATGGTGAACGAGATCTCGGCAGGCGGAGTCCTTGTAAGGCAGGGCACAGAGGGCAGGGAGGCTGTGCTTGTCTCCGTACGGGGAGGTAAACGCTGGGCACTGCCCAAGGGCCGTCAGGACGAGGGTGAGACCTTATCCCGGACCGCCCTTCGTGAAGTAGCCGAGGAGACAGGGCTGCTGGGTTCCATTATCGCCCCGCTTGGCAGCATGACCTTTGATTTTACCTTCAGGGACGGCCCGGACTCCGAGAGCCGCCATAAGATTGTTCACTTTTTTCTCATGGAGTGCATAGGCGGTGATATCTCTTCTTTTGACGAGGTAGAGATATCTGAGTGCAGGTGGTTTCCCGTGGAAGAGGCTGCCTCTCTACTTCGTTTTCCCGATGAGCGGGAGATTCTTCTAAAGGCAGAGGCCATCTTCCGCGGGCTTGAGACTGCGGAGGTCTCCACGAAAAATACGGATAATTAAAAAGCGGCTCTTGCCTTTCCCCCTGAATTTGGTTATTCTTTACAATTAAAAAAACAAGGAATCTTTTGATTATATGGAGATAACAGCAGAGTTAGTGGCAGAGCACGGCCTCAGCACCGATGAGTACGAGCGAGTCGTAAAAGAGCTTGGCAGGGAACCCAATTACGTGGAGCTGGGGATCTTTTCCGTTATGTGGAGCGAGCACTGCTCGTATAAATCATCACGGGTGCATCTGAAGGGTTTTCCCACCACTGGGCCTCAGGTTATAGAAGGGCCCGGCGAGAACGCAGGTGTTGTGGACATCGGAGAGGGCCTTGCCTGCGTCTTTAAGATGGAGAGTCACAACCATCCCTCCTTTATCGAACCCTATCAGGGCGCTGCAACAGGGGTTGGCGGTATCATGCGTGATATCTTCACCATGGGCGCGCGTCCTGTTGCAAACCTCAATTCTCTGTTTTTCGGTACATTTCAGCATAAAAAAACACCCTACCTCATAGACGGCGTAGTAGCCGGAATAGCCGGGTACGGCAACTGCATGGGCGTGCCCACTGTTGGCGGGGCCCTTTATCTCAATGACTCCTACTCAGGCAACTGCCTTGTCAACGTTATGACAGCGGGCATTGTCAAGACCGATAAGATTTTCAAGGGTACGGCCACGGGTACGGGTAACCCAATAATATACGTAGGTTCAAAGACAGGCAGAGACGGTATCCACGGGGCCACAATGGCCTCGGATGTCTTTGGAGAGGGCGGAGAAGAGCGGCGGCCCACGGTGCAGGTAGGCGACCCTTTTACTGAAAAGCTACTTCTTGAGGCATGCCTTGAGTTATTTAAGACGGATTATATCGTGGGCATCCAGGACATGGGCGCCGCTGGGCTTACCTCATCAAGCGTGGAGATGGCCTCACGCGGAGGAGCGGGAATTGAGATTGACATGGACCGCATACCGCGCCGTGAAGAAGGCATGACAAGCTACGAGCTGCTGCTCTCTGAGTCGCAGGAGAGGATGTTAATAGTAGCGAAGCAAGGCATGGAAGACAAGGTAAAGGCAATATTTACCAAATGGGATCTTGACTGCGAGGTAGTGGGTAAGGTTATAAAAGAGGAGACAGTGCGTATACTGGAGGGCGGGCAGATAGTCGCCGATATCCCGGTTACAATCCTCACTGAGAGCGCCCCTCAGTACGATAGGCCCGCTGAAAAACCTGCGTGGCAGGATACTGTTCAGGCCCTTGATATGGGCTCAGTACCGGCACCTGATGATTACAACGAGGTGCTCTTAAGGCTTCTTGCCTCACCTAATATATCAAGCAGGGAGTCCATATACTCCCAGTTTGACTTCATGGTGCGCTCTGATACCGTAGTATCACCGGGCTCTGATGCCGCTGTTGTGAGGATAAAAGGCACCAATCGGTCCATTGCCCTTACCGTGGACTGTAATCCCCTTCATTGTTATCTCGACCCCAGAGCTGGGGCCTCGGCAGCGGTGGCAGAGGCAGCGCGAAACCTCGTAGTATCAGGCGCGCGGCCACTTGCGTTAACGGATTGCCTCAACTTCGGCAACCCCGAGCGTCCGGAGATTATGTGGCAGTTCCGTGAGGCCATCGCAGGTATTAAAGCGTCCTGCCATGCCCTTAATGTTCCTGTAATCGGCGGTAATGTAAGTTTGTATAATGAGACAAGGGGTGAGGGGATTTATCCCACGCCATCAATAGGCATGTTGGGCCTTATTGAGGATAACTCCTTGATTACAAGGCAGTGGTTTCAGGAGGCGGGCCACGTTATAGCGCTTCTTGGCAGTACCCGACCAGGGCTTGGCGGTACCGAGTACCTGAGGTCTATTCATGGTCTGGAGCAGGGCGTTGCGCCGAAAGTAAACCTTGAAGAGGAAAAATCTCTTCACAAGGCTTGTCTGGAGGTTATAAAGACTGGTATAATATTATCAGCACATGATTGCTCTGAAGGCGGTCTTGCCGTGGCACTGGCAGAGGCCGCTCTTAACCCAACGGGCCCTGTGGGAGTTGACGTTGATTTAGGGGTAACCCCGAATCTGCGTAGTGATGAGCTCTTGTTCGCAGAGACTCACGGCAGGATAATACTCTCTTTAACTGAGAATAACCTGAGCATACTTGAGGGTATCTGCGCAGCACATGGTGTGCCTCTTCAGGTAATAGGGCGCACGGTTGAGCATGGTTTTGCTGTTAAGGGTCTTATTAATACCTCTCTTAAGAGTCTGGAGAGCGCCTTCAGGGACTCGCTCAGCCCTTTAATCAGAGGTGAGGCAACCCCATAAGGAGCGCTTCTAAGGGGCGGTGCAAGGGCTCTTTGAGAGGTCTTGGTTTTAATAAGAAGGGGCTTATGTCTTCAGGTTTTTTTTGATAAGCCTTTTACAGCGGGAGTTTTTTTTACGCGGCAGGTTAACCAATAACAAGAGAGCGCAATCACACTCTCTATGAGTTATCTTTAAAAGCAAAAATGCGGGGATAAAGTAAAGCGTAATGGATTCCACCTTTAAATCAGACAGATTTCATGACGAGTGCGGGGTTTTCGGTATCTATGGTCATACAGAGGCCGCCAACCTTACCTATCTGGGGCTTTACGGCTTGCAGCATCGGGGGCAGGAGAGCGCAGGTATCGCTTCAAGCGACGGAACACGCATATACTCGCACAAGGGCATGGGCCTTGTAGCCGATGTCTTTGATAACGATAGCATCAAAAGCCTTGCCGGTTCATCGGCCATTGGACATGTACGGTACTCCACGGCAGGGGAGTCCCATATAAAAAACGCCCAGCCCTTTGTTGTTGAGTATGCGCGCGGCGGCATTGCCGTTGCCCATAACGGCAATATCGTAAATGCCTTTGTCATAAGGGCGGAGTTCGAGGCACACGGCTCCATATTTCAGTCAGGCATGGACACGGAGACTATCGTGCACCTTATGTCTTCGTGCAAAGAGCGTTACCTTATAGACAGGATAACCTTTGCTCTCAGTAAACTTAAGGGGGCGTACTCACTTGTTTTTCTAACTGATAAGGGCACCATGGTGGCTGCCCGCGATCCTCTGGGGTTCAGGCCCCTCTGCCTCGGCAGGCTTAGAGATTCTTTTGTAGTGGCCTCCGAGACCTGCGCCCTTGACCTTATTGAGGCTACTTATATCAGAGACATTGAGCCCGGAGAGATAATCATCATGGACAAGACAGGGCTTCATTCCTATAAGCCCTTTGCACCTGTAGAGCCAAAGCAGTGTATCTTTGAGTTCATATACTTTGCCCGTCCTGATTCCCATATCTTTGGAAAAAGCGTCTATGAGGTTAGGAAAAATTTCGGCCGTATTCTGGCGCAGGAAAACCCCGTGGATGCCGATATAGTCATACCTGTACCTGATTCAGGCGTGCCCGCGGCCATTGGTTACGCAGAGGAGTCGGGAATACCCTTTGAGAAGGGTATTGTGAGAAGTCATTATATGGGCAGAACCTTTATTGAGCCACAGGATGCCATACGTCACTTTGGCGTAAAGCTTAAGCTAAACGCCGTAAAAGACGTTATAAAAGGCAAAAGAGTAGTTGTTGTTGATGACTCCATAGTGCGCGGAACGACGAGCAGAAAAATAGTTAAGATGATAAGGGACGCCCGTGCCAAAGAAGTACATATGCGCATAAGCTCGCCGCCAAGTATCTCGCCCTGTTATTACGGAATTGATACTCCCACTACCGAGGAGCTCATAGCCTCGAATCATAAGGTGGAAGAGATTAATAACTATATCACCTCAGATACGTTGAGTTATCTCAGCCTTGAGGGCCTTTACAAGGCCGTTGGGCAGGATACTAATTTCTGCGACGCCTGCTTTACGGGAAAATATCCTGTAAAGGTAGAGGATGAGGTTAAGGCGCCGCAGTTAGTCTTGTTTAAGTAGAAAGATGCTTCTTGCCACAGATACTGATCAAAATTTTTTTCGGAGGAAATCTCTTATGAAAAAATTGTTTTTGCTGCTGCTCACCCTTGTTGTCTCACTCTCTTTCATGCTTACTTCCGGTGCTGCTATTGCCACAGATAAGAAGACCGATTCAGAAAAAAAACCAGCGGCAGAGTCTAAACGTAAAGCAAGACACACTCCGCTAAGTGACCATCCTCTTACACAGGAGGAGAGAAGAAAACTCAATGCGGAAGCCAGGAAAAAAGCATGGGAAGACAGAAAAAAGAACATGCCACCCATAAAGATGATTTATGTAAAGGGCGGTTGTTTTCAGATGGGAGATTTTACAGGCAAGGGTGATGATGATGAGGTGCCTGTACACGAGGTATGTCTCACGGATTATTATATAGGTGAGATAGAGGTTACCAACTCTTTATGGGAGCATGTAATGGGCTGGTCCTTTGCCGAGGATCTTGATCCAAAGATGCCTCTTAGTAATATAAGCTGGTCCTGGGCCAATACTTTTATTGCCAACCTGAATAAACTTGTTGACGGTTTTTATCGTCTTCCTACAGAGGCGGAGTGGGAGTACGCCGCTAGGGAGAGAGGTAAGAATATTCAGTGGGCAGGTACTAATAACGACGAGTACATAGGGGATTACGGGTGGTTCAGCTATAACTCCGACGGCAAGGTTCATTACGGCAAGCAAAAAAAACCAAATGCCCTGGGCATATACGATATGACAGGTAATGTCTGGGAGTGGGTTGAGGATAACTTTGATTTTGATTATTATAAAGAAGGGGATCAGGATGACCCCTATGGTCCGGACTTCTCCAATTGGCGTACCGTGCGCGGCGGCTCCATATATGAGGGGCCTCATAAGGTTCGCACTACTTATAGATACGGGCAGGAGCCCAATCTTAGAAATAAGGTGACTGGTTTTCGCCTTGCAGAGTAAATTCTGAGACTCACCTGACTTGAGGCCATAGCTCAGGTTTTTATGAATACATAAAAGGTGGTCACGCATATTTGTCTGTTATAGTGACTGCAGAGAAGCCAACATGGGGTTAGTCTCGGCCCATGGTGGCTTTTTTGCACTTTAATGCGGTCTCAAAGAGACGCATCCGCCTTGGAGATGCTTGTTTTTCTCCTAAACTCAGCTGGAGAAAGCAGTTTTCAGGTCTCTGCGCGGGAAAAAACTTCTTGCAAGTCTCTCTAAAGGTGTGTTAAGAATATTTGATTAAATACACACGCGTCGTATGTACAAACTGCGGTGTCCGTCTGAGCGGACCCAAAATCAAGAACGGCGCGGAGGAAATTAACCGCAAAAAGGAGAATTAAGATGGCTTACCTCACGATGAAACAGCTACTTGAGAGCGGTGTGCACTTTGGACACCAGACAAGAAGATGGAACCCCAAGATGAAGTCCTATCTCTTTGGGGCAAGAAACGGTATATATATCATAGATTTACAGCAGACCGTAAAACTCTTCAAAAACTCATATGACTTTGTCCGCGACTCTACCTCCAAGGGTGCCAAGGTGCTCTTTGTGGGCACAAAGAAACAGGCCCACAAATCCATAGAGGAAGAGGCCAAGCGCTGCGGTATGTTTTATGTGAACAACAGATGGATAGGCGGTTTTCTTACAAATTTTGCTACCGTTAAAAAGAGCATTGCCCGTCTAAATAAACTTGACAAGCTTGAGGAGAGTGAGGATTTTACCGGCTCTACGAAGAAAGAGCGCCTTATGCTTGAGAGAGAGAAACTCAGGCTTGAGAAGTATCTTGGCGGTGTAAGGGAAATGACGGCTCCGCCCTCTGTGATGTTTGTTGTTGATTCCAAGAAAGAGAGTATTGCCATTAAGGAAGCGCAAAAATTAGGTATTACCGTTGTTGCCATTGTGGACTCTAACTGTGACCCCGATGAGGTGGATATGGTGATTCCCGGCAACGATGACGCCATACGTGCCATTAAACTCTTTTCTTCAGCTATCGCTGATGCCTGCATTGAGGGTAAGGCCATACATGAGGCAAGTCTGCAGCAGAGCAAGGCAGAGGAAGAGGCCGCTGCTGTTAATGAAAAGCCTGCCCATGAGTCCGGCGCCACAATCGAGAAGGCCGGCGAGAGCAGCGTAGCTGTTCAGGGTGAGAAGGCCGTAGCAAGTGTGGAAAAAGCCGCCGTAGCAAGAACAACGGCAGAGGGGTCTGCAAAAGAGGCTGCCGCCGCACCTGTAAAAGAGGCAGAAAAGCCAGTCTCAGAGTAGATACTAAAACCATTATTCTTTGAAAAGAATCTATATATACTGGGAGAGAGTAAGAGATGGAAATTTCGGCAAAGACAGTAAAGGAACTTAGAGAAAAAACAGACGCCGGTTTTATGGACTGCAAGAAGGCCCTTAAGGAAACAGGTGGTGATGTTGAGAAAGCGGTTGTTTTTCTTAGAGAAAAAGGTCTGAGCGCGGCCTCTAAAAAGGCAGGCAGGGTTACATCCGAGGGTATTGTATACTCTTATATTCATCCCGGCGGCAAGCTTGGCGTGCTGCTTGAGGTAAACTGCGAGACGGATTTTGTCGCAAGAAACGATGCCTTTGTCGCGCTTGTTAAGGACATTGCCATGCACATAGCCGCAATGGGCCCGGCATATCTCAGTCGCACAGAGGTCCCTGCTGAGACTATTGAAGCAGAGAAGGCCATATACGTTACTCAGGCCAAAGAGTCCGGTAAACCCGAGAAAGTGGTTGAGAAGATAGTCGCGGGCAAACTCGATAAGTTCCTAAAAGGCATCTGCCTTCTTGAGCAGCCTTTTGTAAAAGACCCTGATAAGACCATTGAAGAGCTCATCGTGGAGAACGTAGCGCGTATTGGAGAGAATATCTCCGTAAGGCGCTTTGTAAGGTTTAAGGTAGGCGAGGGCATGGAAAAGAAAGAAGACGACTTTCTTAAAGAGGTGGCGGCCCTTCAGGGCTGAGTTTTTTTATCCTCTGTTCTTCTTTTGCAGGTTTGGCTTAGACTTAAAGCATTTTTTAACGAGAGTGCCGAGAGTGCTCTGATATTCTTACAATCATATTCAGCAACCTTCTTCTTATACCCTGGAGCCTATGGCAGATACTCTGAAATACAAGAGAATATTACTCAAACTCTCCGGCGAAGTCCTCATGGGCGGGCTGGAGTACGGTATTGACAATAATACCGTTGTGGCCATTGCTTCTGAGATTGCCGAGCTTCATGGACTTGGAGCCGATGTCTCCGTTGTCATAGGAGGGGGTAATATATTCAGAGGCGTCTCATCAAGCGCCAAGGGTATGGAGCGTGCTACGGCTGATTACGTTGGCATGCTTGCTACGGTAATAAACGCCCTTATGCTGCAGGACGCCCTTGAGAGGGCGGGGGTGATCACAAGGGTTATATCCGCCATTGAGATGAAAGAGCTGGCCGAGCCTTATATAAGACGGCGGGCTATAAGGCACCTTGAGAAAGGCCGCGTAGTAATCTTCGGCGCCGGTACGGGTAACCCTTATTTCACTACAGATACTGCCGCCGCCCTTCGGGCCATGGAGATGAACGCCGATGTTCTCTTAAAGGGCACCAAGGTAGACGGCGTTTATGATAAAGACCCTTTTGAAGACGATGACGCTGTTAAGTACGATACTCTTTCTTACCTTGATGTACTGAAACTCGGTCTCAGGGTTATGGACTCAACCGCTGTCACGCTCTGCATGGACAATCAGATGCCCATAGTGGTCTTTGATATTAAGGAGAGCGGCAACCTCAGGCGTATCGCAGGTGGCGAGCACATAGGCACTGTTGTAACCCCCTGAAGAATTTTACGGCAGGTCTTGTGCCCTTTTTTTAAACAATATTGAATCTACTCTGCTCAGGAGAGTGTAAGGGGAAGAACGTGGACAGGCATGACACGAAGGAGATAAAAGAGAGGATGGAGCTGGCCTTAGATGCCCTTGGTCATGAATTTACGGCCTTAAGAACAGGGCGGGCATCGGTAGCCATATTTGATAACATAAGGGTGGATTACTACGGCACCGCCACTCCGCTCAGCCAGGTTGCTACGCTTAACGCCCCTGAACCCAGGCTTATTACGATCTCACCCTGGGATGTTACTCAGATAGGGGCCATTGAGAAGGCTATTACATCATCCTCTGTCCTTGGCCTCACCCCCTCCAATGACGGTAAGATAATACGTATAAATATACCTCAGCTTACGGAAGAGAGAAGAAAAGAGCTTGTAAAGGTAGCTCATAAGTTCGCAGAGGAGTGCAGGGTCTCTATCAGGAATATTCGCAGGGACTCCAATGCCAGGGTAAAGGCACTGGAGAAGAAAAAGGAAATCTCCCAGGACGATGAGAAAAGGGCCTACGATGAGATTCAGTCACTTACGGATACTTATATTAAAAAGGTTGACGAGGCCCTTGCAAAGAAAGAGGCCGAGATAATGGAGGTCTAAGCCTCGCGGGTAAGCTCGGTCTTATATTAAAGAGCGCCTCAAGTCTCATGTGTATCTAAAAAACCTTGTTGTATATTGCGGCTGGTTTTAATACAGGCAAAGTGTTAATACCCGAAGCCTTATCTCTGTTTTTTTACCTCCCACAAAAAAAAGGCGCGTTAAGATGATAGACCTCTCCGAAGTGGAACTGCCACGTCATATAGCCATTATAATGGATGGTAACGGCCGCTGGGCCCGTAAAAGGCTCCTTAACAGGATTAACGGGCACAAAAAAGGCATAGAGGTGGTTCGTGACGTAGTTACCTGCTGCAGAGAGCTTGGTCTTGATTATCTCACGCTTTATACTTTCTCAAGAGAGAACTGGCAGCGTCCTGCCGAGGAAGTGGGTTTTCTCATGAGGCTCCTTGAAAAACATCTCAAGAGCGAGGAAGAGCTCTTTATTAAAAACGGAATCCGCTTTAAGGCCATAGGTAATATATCTGACCTGCCCGAAAGCGTAAGAGATGTTATAGAGCATCTTGAGAGAAAGACCGCCTCATTTACTGAGATGCACCTTCAGCTGGCCCTTAGTTACAGCGGCCGTGAAGAGATAGTAAGCGCGGCAAGGGTGCTTGCAGCCAGAGTTAAGAGCGGAGAGATGCAAGAGTCTGATATTACCGAAGAAAACTTCAGCCAGGGCCTGTACACAGCCGGGATACCTGACCCTGATCTCCTCGTAAGAACAAGCGGTGAGTGCAGGATAAGCAACTTTCTCCTCTGGCAGCTCGCGTATACTGAGATTCATATCACTGATGTGCTCTGGCCTGATTTTACAAGAGCGCACCTCGAACAGGCTATTCGCGATTACCACAGGCGTGAACGGCGCTTCGGACTTGTGAAGGAAAAGGTTGGGGCACTCCTTTAACAATCAAAATATCCACTTACATTTAATATCAATTAAAGCAGAGATGCTGACTCTGAGCTCTCACCTGGAGAGGGGATGCTGAAAAGAGTTGCCACAGCTTTTTTACTGATTCCTCTCGTACTCGTTGTCGTGCTCTTTGCGCCAAGGCTGATAATACTTGCCGTAGTGGCAGCGCTTACCTTGCTTGCGCTTATGGAGTACAACAGAATCACGGCCCGTATATTTGATGGTAAGGGTTTTAGTCTTCTTGCCTTAATCATAGGGCTTCTCTTAACTCTCTGTGTTTACATTACAGGCGAGGTCATCTCTGCTGTCTTCTTAATGGCCGCGCTCTTTATATTCCTCTTTACGGCCCTTTCCGCTCCTGCGGATATGAGGTCCTCAGTACAGGAGGCGGCATTTAAGACAGCAGGGCTTATCTACATCAGCCTGCCCCTATCGTACTTCATACTCCTTGCCGATGCGCCTCGCGGCAGGTTGTGGATACTCTTTTTTCTCATCGTAATCTGGTGTAATGATTCCCTTGCTTATGTCTTTGGCCGCGCCTTTGGCAGGCACAAGTTATGTCCATCCATAAGCCCGGGTAAGACCATTGAAGGCGCCCTGGGAGGGCTTTTGTCGGGCGTTGTTGCGGCCCTTGTCTTTAACGCTCTCTCACCGCTTACGGGGTACGGCGCAGTGGTTTTACTGGCCCTTATTACAGGGTGCCTTGGAATCGCAGGTGATCTATTTGAGTCAATACTTAAAAGAGGCGCCGGCGTA
The DNA here is from genome assembly GCA_024275045.1 of Deltaproteobacteria bacterium. GTDB lineage: Bacteria > Desulfobacterota > GWC2-55-46 > GWC2-55-46 > JADFVP01 > JAJRZX01. The sequence continues at coordinate 15,339 of JAJRZX010000058.1, read as the reverse complement.
AAGGACTCGGGCACTCTGCTGCCCGGGCACGGCGGTATACTTGACAGGATTGACAGCCTGCTCTTTTCTCTGCCTGTTATTTATATACTGGCAATATCACTAAAAATATAGGATAATATAGTCTTATGTTTTTCTACTTTATTATCATAGAGGCAAAATAATATGAGCACGATTAAGTCTCTTACCGTGCTTGGCTCAACAGGCTCCATAGGGCGCAGTACCCTTGATGTTGTGCGTGCCAACCCTGAGAAGTTCACTGTTACCGCACTTGCGGCAGGGCGCAACATAGGACTGCTTAAAGAGCAGATAGAAGAGTTTAACCCCTCGTACGTATCTACTCTTACAACAGAGGACGCCCTTGCCCTTGAGAGTGAGTTTAAGGGCCGTGTAAAGGCCGGGGCAGGCGCAGACGGTGCTGTTACCGCAGCCTCTATTGACGGCGTTGATATGGTGGTTTCGGCCATTACCGGTGCCGCCGGTCTGATGCCCACCATGGCCGCCATAGAGGCGGGTAAAGATATTGCCCTTGCAAATAAAGAGTCCATGGTGGTTGCCGGCTCCATTATAATGGATGCGGCTTCCGCCGCCGGGGTTAGTATACTGCCTGTTGACAGCGAGCACAGCGCCTTATTCCAATCCCTCTCAGGTCACAGAGTTGCAGATGTAAGGCGTGTTATACTGACTGCGTCCGGTGGGCCGTTTTTTAATGCAAAAGACATAGACCTTGATTACGTTACCCCCGAGCAGGCCCTTAATCATCCCAGGTGGTCCATGGGAAAGAAGGTGACCATTGACTCAGCCACGCTTATAAACAAGGGCCTTGAGGTCATAGAGGCACGTTGGCTTTTTGGTTTTCCCGCAGAGAAGATTTCCGTATCAATTCACCCTCAGAGCATAGTTCACTCAATGGTAGAGTATATAGACGGCTCCATAATCTCGCAGATGGGTACGGCTGATATGAGAGGCCCCATAGCCTATGCCCTTGGTTATCCCGAGAGGCTTGCGGACTCTGTGGCGCCTCTTGGTCTTGACGGGTTATCTCTTGAGTTTTTTGCCCCTGATACAAAGAGGTTTCCTTGTCTTACGCTTGCGTACAGCGCGCTGCGCGTAGGGGGCACGGGACCGGCGGTCTTAAACGCCGCTGATGAGGTGGCTGTAGAAGAGTTTTTAGGCGGAAATATAAGGTTTACTGATATTTACAGGGTAATAGACAGCGTCCTTTCAGGTGCTATTGTACGAGAGGCCGCTACAATTGAGGACGTCTTAGACGCTGATAACGAGGCGCGGGGCAAGGCCCGTGAGGTTATCAGGACTTTAAGGAAATAAAAAATCATGATTACAGTAATATCCTTTGTCATAGTACTTGGTGTTCTTATCTTCATTCACGAGCTTGGTCACTTTGCCATTGCCAAGATGAGCAATATCAAGGTGGAAAAATTCTCCCTTGGTTTCGGTCCCAAGCTGCTGGGATTTAAAAAAGGCGAGACCGAGTACATGCTGAGCCTGCTCCCACTTGGTGGTTATGTGAAGATGATAGGCGAGGCACCGGGTGAAGAGATTACAGAAGAGAACAAAGGGCGGTCTTTTACGGATAAGAGCCCCCTTAACAGGGCCGCCATAATAGCCGCCGGCCCTATAATGAACCTGCTTCTCGCACTTGTGCTCTTTCCGCTTATATATATCGTGGGCATTGAGGTGCCTGCGTATCTTGAGCGTCCGGCTACCGTTGGTTATGTCTTTGAGAAGAGCCCGGCGGATAAGGCGGGGATACAGAAAGGCGATACCATCAGCCGCGTAGATGGCGAGAACATGGCCACCTGGGAAGACTTTATCACTACTACCACGATGAACCCGGATAAACCCCTGAAGCTCTCCCTAATCCGCGGCAGGAGTACCATTGATACGGTGCTTAGCCCCGGCACATCCGTTACCACAGGCGCGGGCACAGTTGGCGTGCTGCCTGATATGCCCGCAGTAATAAGCGCGGTAAAGAGCGGCTACCCCGCGGGTAAAGCCGGGCTAAAGCCCGGGGATGAGATACTTGCCGTAAACAATGTGAAGATAAGCCACTGGATTGAGCTTGAGGGGCTTGTAAGTAAAGACGCCGCGAGTAAGCTCTTTACCATTAAGAGAGGGGAGAAGACCTTTGATGTGGAGATTACCCCCCGTCCTGCTGATGACGGCAAGAGGTTTCTTATAGGCGTATCACGTGAAGAAGAGAGGGCGCTTAAACAATACGGGGTTGGCGAGTCCATAACAAAGGGGCTCTCAACATCCGTACTCATGACGGAGAAGCTCTTTGTTGTCATAAAGGGCCTTATAGTTGGTCAATACTCACTTAAGACCCTTGGCGGGCCTATTATGATAGCCCAGGTTGCGGGAAGGGCAGCCCATGAGGGACTCTCCGACATACTCTCACTTGTGGCCTTTTTAAGCCTTCAGCTCGGTATAATCAACCTATTTCCCATACCCGTGCTTGACGGCGGTCATATCATGTTTCTGGTTGTTGAAGGCATAAAGGGCAAGCCCCTTAGCGACAAGTTCATGGGAGTGGCGCAGCAGATAGGTATAGCCCTGATAATAACCCTTATGGTGCTTGTTACTTATAACGATATCTTTCGTATCCTGAATTGAGCTCTTTTGGGGTTGGCTCTTTTATATTCTCTTTAAAAGGACTTGTGTCTTGATACTCGCTATTGATACCTCGTCAAGGTCGGGAAGCATAGCTCTTGTTGAGCACGGGCTGCTTAAGAGCGAACGCACCGTGGCCCATGCCGGCCCTCACGCGGGCTGGCTCCTTAAAAACATCGCCTCCCTCTTAACCGATGCCTCTCTCACCCTTGAGAAGATAGACCTTTATGCCGTGGCCACGGGCCCGGGTTCTTTTACGGGTCTGCGTATAGGCATTACCACCATAAAGGCCCTTGCCTGGGCGCAGGAAAAACCCGTGGCAGGAGTATCTACCCTGGAGTCGCTTGCGCTTAACGCGCCTTTTGCCGCTATGCCTGTATGTCCCATTCTTGACGCGAGAAAGTCAGAGGTGTATGGGGCCCTTTATACCTTTACGCGCGGCAGCCTTGAGACTGATATTGCCCCTGCAGCAATGAGTCCAAAGCTCCTGCTTTCAAGTATAGAGGAGCTGTACCCCGCGCCGGCACCTATTCTATTTCTCGGAGCCGGTCTTGAGGTCTACAGGGAATTTATTGAACAGAACAGAGAGGGTGTGATTATTGGGCCTGAACCGCTCTGGCATGTAAGGGCAGCCAATATCGCTTCTCTTGCCGCGGGGAAAAATACCGTAATTCAGCACCCTGTTGAGGTTACGCCTTTTTATCTTAGAAAGTCAGAGGCCGAGATAAAATTGCAGGCCGAAGAGGCCGCCACACCCCTTAAGCCCTGTTGACAACTCTTTTCTTGTAAGTTATGATAAGCACACTACATTCAGAGCTACCGATACTAAAAAAATCCCTTGTTAACAGGGGAGTTTCTTTTTTTGTTATATCTTGATTATAAGGAGGAGACATGCTTGAGCAGACCGAACTGGTAGAGAGACTTTTAGAGGAGAATGAGGACTTTAAGAAAGCCTATATGGAGCACAAGGGATACAAGCAGAGAGTAATGGAGCTGGAAAAAAAGGGTATCTTAAACGACGAAGAGGTGCTTGAGGAAAAAAGACTGAAGAAGCTTAAGCTCGCCCTTAAGGACGATATGGAGCAGATGCTCGCCGCCGTAGACGGCTGAGGTGATGAGTTAAAAATTTAAGATATGAAGACTTACAGGTGAGTTTTAAGATAATTTGCCAATGTGTTTTTTTACCCACAAGGGGCTTTCATAGTTAAGAGGACATTTGCAAGGCCCGGCACAGAGATGCCGGGTCAGTTTAATAAAACGCTCTTAAACCTTGACTCAAAAAGGGCCCGGGTAAAAGACCTCATCTTAGATCCTCGCAGAGGGTTGGCGTTGGTAATGGACCTCAGATAGGGTCCGAAGGATGGTCTCACAGCATGAGCCAGAGAAGCGATAGAGTTAAAAAAGGAGTTGAGAGGGTACCGCACAGGGCCCTTATGTACGCTACGGGAGTGCCCAAGAAGGAGATGAAAAAACCCTTCATAGGCATTGCCTCAAGCTTTACTGACCTTATTCCCGGCCATATCGGCATGCGCGACCTTGAGCGTTTTGTTGAGAAGGGCATTCACACGGGAGGCGGTTATCCCTTTATCTTCGGGCTGCCGGGAGTTTGCGACGGCATTGCCATGGGACACAAGGGCATGCACTACTCGCTGCCCCTTCGTGATCTAATCGCCGACCTTGTTGAGAGCGTGGCCGAGGGGCACGCACTTGACGGGCTTATACTGCTTACAAACTGCGATAAGATAAGCCCTGGTATGTTAATGGCAGCGGCAAGGCTTGATATTCCCTCCATCGTGGTCTCCGCGGGGCCCATGATGACAGGGCGGTACAGGGGTAAAAAACTCTCCCTCATACGCAATACCTTTGAGGCAATGGGGCGTTTTAAGAACGGCGAGATTACCGCTGACGAGCTCAGCTCCTGCGAGATGGGGGCGTGCCCCGGGGCAGGGTCCTGTCAGGGCCTTTATACGGCCAATACCATGAATTGCCTTACCGAGGCCATGGGCATGAGCCTGCCCTGGTGCGGCACGGCTATGGCGGGCTCTGCGGAAAAACGCAGAATCGCCTTTGAGAGCGGCGTGCGCATAGTGGAGCTTGTGCAGAAAAACATCACACCTCGAAAGATTATGACAAGGGCGGCCTTTGAGAACGCCATACGCGTAGACCTTGCACTTGGCGGATCAAGCAACACTGTGCTGCATCTCCTTGCCATAGCCCATGAGGCAGGCGTGGACCTGCCGTTAGAGTTATTTGATGAGCTGAGCAAGACAACGCCTCATATCGCATCTCTGGAACCTGTTGGCGATTATTATATGGAGGACCTGCACTGGGCAGGGGGCATATCCGCTGTTCTTGCCCGTCTTAAGGACTCTATTCAGGATAACCCCACGGTCTCAGGCAAGCGCATTAAGGCGCTCATCTCTGCCGTGGATTATATTGATGATAACGTGCTGCGTCCTCTTAAGAGACCGCATCATAAAGAGGGCGGCATAGCCATATTAAAGGGCAACCTTGCTCCTCTTGGCGCGGTAGTCAAGCAATCCGGTGTGAGCAGCGCCATGATGAGGTTCTCGGGACGGGCACGTGTCTTTGATTCCGAGGAGCGCGCCATGAAGGCTATACTTAAAAAAGACATAAAAAAAGGCGATTGTATAGTCATCAGGTACGAGGGACCAAAGGGCGGCCCGGGTATGAGAGAGATGCTCTCTCCCACTGCTACGCTTATGGGCATGGGCCTTGGCGACTCTGTGGCCCTGCTTACGGACGGAAGGTTCTCAGGGGGCACACGAGGGCCCTGTATCGGTCATATCTCCCCTGAGGCAATGGAGGGCGGCCCCATAGCCCTTGTTAAAGAAGGTGACCTTATTGAGCTTGATATACACAAGAGAACCCTGCAGCTGAGGGTGCCTGAAGAAGAGCTTGAGAGTAGGCGTAAGGCGTGGAAGGCCCCGGCACCGAAGATAACCTCGGGCTGGCTCAGCAGATACGCCCGTAATGTTACCTCTGCCAATACAGGGGCCATTCAGGAGTAGGTGGGCAGGCAGGTGACTGGTTTTACAGGGGTGTGGGTGCTTTTAATTGGGTGTATACCTTCTTATAAAAGAATCTAACAATTAAGTCGGAAAGTAATCAGGTGCTTAAATGACAAAAAACAAGACAATGACAGGTGCTGAGATATTTATCCAGTGCCTAATAGCAGAAGAAGTAAAGACCATATTCGGGTTTCCCGGCGGCGTGCTTTTGCCTGTATACGATGTGCTCTACGACGGGCCCATTGAGCATATACTTGTGCGCCATGAGCAGGGCGCCGTGCATATGGCCGATGGTTACGCAAGGGTATCGGGTAAACCCGGTGTTGTACTTGTAACATCAGGGCCGGGCGCAACAAATACGGTTACGGGAATCGCCACGGCGTATATGGACTCCATTCCAATGGTGGTCTTTACAGGTCAGGTCCCAACTGCCCTTATCGGCAACGACGCCTTTCAGGAGGCCGATATAGTGGGCATAACACGGCCCTGTACAAAACATAATTATCTGGTAAAGGATATAAAGGACCTTACCAAGATTATCAAGGAGGCCTTTTATATCGCTACCACGGGTCGCCCCGGACCCGTGCTTGTAGATATCCCCAAGGATATCTTTACAGGCACCACTGTCTTTAACTACCCTGATAAGGTGAGCATACCCAGTTATCAGCCCACATATAAGGGCCACCCCGGTCAGGTAAAAAAGGCCCTTGATTTTATCTTGAAGTCAAAGAGGCCGGTGGTGTACGCAGGAGGTGGAGTACTGCTCTCAGATGCCTCAAAAGAGCTTACGAAGTTCTCTGAAAAGCTGGGTCTGCCCACAACCACTACGTTAATGGGGCTCGGCGGTTTTCCGGGCACTCATCCGCTGCATATGGGCATGCTTGGCATGCACGGAACCTATGCCGCCAATATGGCCGTTACGGATACGGATTGCCTCATAGCCATTGGTTCACGTTTTGATGACCGTGTAACAGGCAAGATAGCCGAGTTCGCACCTTACGCCGGGGTAGTGCATATTGATATAGACCCCACCTCCATAAGCAAGAACGTGAAGGTGGATATCCCAATAGTAGGAGACGTTAAAAAAGTCCTGAAAGAGATGATAACGGCCCTGCCAAAGGCCGCTGAGCTTAAAAAATTCAGGAAAGGCATATCCGAGTGGAGCGGCGAGATACAGAAGTGGTCCACAGAGCACAGCCTTACCTATGACAGGAGCGGAAAGGGTAATATAAAACCTCAGTACGTTATTGAAAAACTTTATGAGCTTACAAAAGGCGATGCCATAATAACCACAGAGGTGGGTCAGAACCAGATGTGGGCGGCGCAGTTTTATAAGTTCGATAAACCCCGCACCTTTCTCACATCAGGCGGGCTCGGCACCATGGGTTACGGTCTTCCCGCGGCAATAGGCGCGCAGATAGCCTTTCCCAGGAAAACCGTTATAGACATAGCGGGCGACGGCTCCATACAGATGAATATACAGGAGATAGCAACAGCCGTTCAATACCGTCTGCCCGTAATAGTAGCTATCCTTAACAACATGGTTCTGGGTATGGTAAGACAGTGGCAGGAGCTCTTTTATGATAAGAGGTACTCACATACCTGCATGTCCGTTGCCCCTGATTTTGTTAAACTCGCCGAGTCTTACGGGGCCGCCGGTTTTAAGGTTACAGAGCAGGAAGATGTTGAGAAGGTGATTAAAAGCGCCTTAAAGATAAAAGACAGGCCCATAATCATAGATTTTCGCGTAGAGCCTTTTGAGGGCGTTTACCCAATGGTGCCTGCCGGTCAGCCCATTAACAAGATGCTTCTTGTATAGATCTTATTGTTTCTATATTTAACGCGGAGGATAACCCAGATTGCGTCATACAATTTCCGTATTCGTAACAAATGAATTCGGTGTTCTCTCAAGGATATCCGGGCTTTTTTCGGGCAGGGGTTTTAATATCGAGTCCCTTACCGTGGCAGAGACCATGGACCCGGAGATATCCCGCATGACCATTATAACAAGGGGTAATGATAAGATACTTGAGCAAATTACCAAACAGCTTAATAAACTTATCAGCGTTATAAAGGTTCATGACTTTACCAATGAGAAACACATAGAGCGGGAGCTCGCCATGATAAAGGTCTCCCATAAAACAGAGAACCGCGCAGAGATACTCAGCATCGTGGAGATTTTCAGGGGCCGTATACTTGACATAAGCCCCAAATCCTACACTATTGAGATTACCGGTGCCTGTGAGAAGATAGAGGCTATTACCGAGATACTGCGCCCCTTTGGTATAAAGGAGATAGCGCGCACCGGAAGCCTTGTTATCGGCAGGAGCCCGAAGTAGGGCGAGCGCGGTACAGGGCAGAGGATTAATACAGTTGGTGAGAGTGCCGCTATGCGGTATTTATAAAACAAAGGGAGGTTTTTTTAGATGAAGGTTTTTTACGACAAAGACGCTGAGCTTGGAAATATTAGAGATAAGAATGTAGCCATTATTGGTTTTGGCAGTCAGGGACACGCCCATGCCCGGAACCTTACTGATAGCGGAGTAAACGTAGTAGTGGGCCTTAGAAAAGGCGGCGGCTCCTGGGGTAAGGCCGTCTCTGCTGGCCTTACCGTAAAAGAAGTCCCTGAGGCCGTAAAAGACGCTGATGTTATAATGATACTCATCCCCGATGAGACTCAGGGTGATGTGTACAGAGAGGAAATTGCCCCAAACATCAAAAAAGGCGCTTATCTTGCCTTTGCCCATGGTTTTAACATTCATTTTGGCCAGATTGTTCCTCCAGCTGATGTGAACGTATTCATGGTGGCCCCAAAAGGGCCCGGTCATCTTGTAAGGCACGAGTACACAAAGGGCGGCGGTGTGCCCACACTTGTAGCCATTCATCAGGACCCCGCAGGAGACACCCTTGATATCGCCCTTGCCTATGCCTCGGCAAACGGCGGGGGACGCGCAGGTATTATAGAGACTACTTTTAAGTGCGAGACTGAGACCGATCTGTTCGGCGAGCAGGCAGTACTCTGCGGCGGCATAAGCGCCCTGATAACAGCCGGTTTTGAGACCCTCACAGAGGCGGGTTTTCCTCCTGAGATGGCGTACTTTGAGTGCCTCCATGAGACAAAACTCATTGTTGACCTTATATACGAGGGCGGTATCTCCAATATGAGATACTCCATCAGTAATACGGCCAAGTACGGAGACATGACGCGCGGGCCCCGTCTTATTACTGACGAGACCAAAAAAGAGATGAAGAAGATACTCGATGAGATTCAGTCCGGTGCCTTTGCCCGTGAGTGGATGCTTGAGAACAAGGTGAATAAACCGGTCTTCAACGCGCTCAGTAAACGCGGAGAGGTTCATCCCATTGAGGAAGTAGGCGAGAAGCTGCGCGGTATGATGCCGTGGCTCAATAAAGGCAAGATTGTAGACAGGGACAAGAATTAGTTTTTCTTCCGATATGAATAAAACCTCGGGAGAAAAAAATAGAGAGGTCCACAGCAGCGATGCCTTGAAGATACCTCTGGCTAAAGAGGGGTATCCCTTTATGCTCATCGCGCTTGTAATTACCCTTCTTGTCTTTTGGGTCACTCGTTCATGGATACTGGGCGGGGTCTTCTTTGCCTTATTCGTCTTTGTGGTGGCCTTTTTCAGAGACCCAAAGAGGGTTATCCCAAGTGATCCCGGGGCCATTGTAAGCCCTGCCGACGGCCTTGTGATTATCGTTGATAAGGTCTTTGACAGCCGTTTTACCGGCACCGAGACCATGAAGATAAGCATATTCATGAACCTCTTTAATGTTCATGTCAACAGGGTCCCGGCCACGGGCAAGGTGCTTAAGGTAATATATAATCCGGGTAAGTTTTTTTCCGCCAATCTTGACAAGGCAAGTCTTGAGAACGAGCAGAACGCCGTTGTTGCAGAGGGCCCCGACGGACAGGTCTTTGTCTTTAACCAGATAGCCGGCCTTGTGGCGCGGCGCATCGTATGCCGCCTTAAAGCGGGCATGGATATAAGAAAGGGTAAGAGGTTCGGCCTGATAAGGTTTGGCTCAAGACTTGACGTATATCTTCCCGTTGAGACGAGAATTACCGTTAAAAAAGGCGATAAAGTGAGCGCCGGGTCTTCAATACTGGGGTATTGGTCATGAGAGACAGAGAGCTGAGAAAGCCGCTCCGCGGCAGGGGGCTGCAGAAAAAGGACCTTAAAAAGGGGATTTTTCTCCTACCCAACCTGCTCACAAGTATGAGCCTCCTCGGCGGCTTCTACGCTATTATGGCCTGCATTGACGGCCGTTTTGACCACGCGGCCATCGCCATACTCATCTCCGCCGTAATAGACGGTCTTGACGGCAGGATAGCCAGGCTTACGCATACTACGAGTAAATTCGGAGCCGAGTATGATTCTCTTGCCGACCTTGTGGCGTTCGGCCTTGCCCCGGGTGTGTTGATGTTTACCTGGGCCCTTCGGCCATTTGGGCGTTACGGATGGCTTGCGGCATTTCTCTACGTTGTATGCGGTGCGCTAAGGCTCGCGCGCTTTAATGTACAGATATCAACGGTAGAGAGCAAACGCTTTAATGGTCTGCCCATACCCGCGGCCGCGGCGCTTGTGGCCTCCACTGTACTGCTCTTTTTCAGTATCGGCAAGGGCCAGGAGATGGCCAAGCACATAACCGTGCTGCTCCTTGTGTACATGCTTGCTTTTCTCATGATAAGCAACATTAAGTTTTACAGCTTTAAAGAGCTTGATCTCAGGCGGCGCATGCCTTTCAGCCTCCTCGTTGGGCTTATATTTTTAATCGTACTAATAACGGCAGAGCCGCCTCTAATGCTCTTTATCATCACCTTTGGATACGCTCTGTCAGGCCCGGTTGCCTGGGTCCTGCACTGGAAGAAAAAGAAGTCTCCATCAGTCTCTCCTCTTGCTGATGATGAACAAAACAGAGTGATTAAAAAAGACGTGAGGTAGTGTTTTAAATGGATAAAGTACTGATACTGGATACAACGCTTCGCGACGGAGAGCAGTCTCCCGGCGCATCGATGAACATGGAAGAGAAACTCATCGTAGCGCGCCAGCTCGCCCGTCTTGGGGTTGATATTATAGAGGCGGGTTTTGCCTACAGCTCGCCCGGTGATTTTGAGTCAGTTAAAAAAATAGCCGCAGAGGTAGAAGGCCCAATTATAAGCAGTCTTGCGCGGGCTAAACCCGAGGACATAGATTCCGCCGCAGAGGCCCTGAAAGGCGCGCCAAGGGTGCGTATTCATACCTTTATCTCAACATCTGATATACACCTTAAGTATCAGTTCAAGATGACGAGAGAGGAGGCCCTGAGACGCGCTGTAGATATGGTTGAGAGGGCGCGCGGGTATGTGAAAGACGTGGAGTTTTCTCCCATGGACGCCTCAAGGAGCGAGCCCGAGTACCTCTACGAGGTTCTCACCGCTGTTATTAAGGCCGGAGCAACTACGCTGAATATCCCTGATACCGTTGGTTACGCGCTGCCCGAGTCTTTTGGCGCACTTATAGCGGGGATTAAAAAGAATGTTCCTGATATAGAGAAGGCTGTTATCTCCGTGCACTGTCATAATGATCTTGGCCTTGCCACGGCAAACTCTCTTGCTGCCGTTATAAACGGGGCTCGCCAGGTGGAGTGCACCATAAACGGCATTGGAGAGCGCGCGGGTAACGCCGCCCTTGAAGAGCTTGTTATGATATTAAAGACTCATAGCGAGGCCCTTGGCCTTGATACCAATATAACCACGGAGCAGATTTACCCCTCCTCACGCCTTGTAAGCGGCATAACAGGGGTCTCGGTGCAGCACAATAAGGCGATAGTTGGAGAGAACGCCTTTGCCCATGAGTCTGGTATTCATCAGGACGGGCTCCTTAAAGACAGCTCCACTTATGAGATTATGAGACCCGAGTCCGTGGGCCTTGCCAGGTCCACCCTTGTAATGGGCAAACACTCGGGGCGGCACGCCTTTGGTGAGCGCATCAAGGAGTTGGGGTACGATATAAGCACGGAAGACCTGCAAAAGGCTTTTTTGAGGTTCAAACTCGTTGCGGATAAGAAAAAAGAGGTCTTTGACGAAGACATTGAGGCCATTGTTCAGGACGAGATAATGCGTATTGATGACACCGAGGACTACAAGCTCCTTACCCTTGATGTACGAAGCGGTACTGAGACTCATCCTGTGGCCACGGTGGAGATGGAGGTACGCGGAGAGAAGGTACGCGAGAGCGTGGCAGGTGACGGCCCCGTGGATGCCGCGTACAGGACCATAAAAAAGATTACCAATACAAGGAGCAAGCTCCTGAAGTACTCGGTAAACGCCATAACAGGCGGCACAGACGCCCAGGGCGAGGTTACGGTGCGCCTTGAAGAGGGTGATATCATAGCCCTTGGTCAGGGCGCGCATACTGATATTATAGTGGCAAGCGCCAAGGCATACGTTAACGCCCTTAACAGGCTTGAGTACAGAAAACGTCATAGCAGGGCAAATCTAATTCCATAGTAAAATCAGGGGAAGAAAATATGAGTTCCATGACAATTACAGAAAAAATACTTGCCAAACACGCCGGGAAAAAATACCTCGAACCGGGCGAACTTATTAACGCCCGTGTGGATATCGCACTTGGTAATGATATTACGGCTCCCATAGCCATTAAGGGCTTTGAGAGTACGGGCGCGAAGAAGGTCTTTAACAGAAATAGAGTAGTCCTTGTACCGGACCACTTTACCCCCAATAAAGACATAAAATCCGCCATGCAGGTGAAGATTCTACGAGATTTCGCGAGAAAACATCGTCTCAGCCATTATTACGAGGGCGGAGATGTTGGCGTTGAGCATGCGCTGCTCCCTGAGCTTGGCGTGGTGGTACCGGGAGACCTCGTTATAGGGGCGGATTCGCATACCTGCACTTACGGCGGTCTTGGCGCCTTTGCCACAGGCGTGGGCTCCACGGACCTGGCCGCGGCAATGATTACAGGCGAGTTATGGTTCAAGGTCCCCCAGTCCATTAAGTTTATTTTTCACGGAAAACTCCGTAAATGGGTTACCGGCAAAGACCTTATACTCCATATTATCGGCGAGATAGGTGTTGACGGGGCCCTTTACAAGGCAATGGAGTTTACCGGTGATACCATTACGGGACTTACCATGGAGAGCAGATTATCCATGTGTAATATGGCCATTGAGGCAGGGGCCAAGAACGGCATCATCGCGCCTGATTCAGTTACCGAACAGTATGTAAAGACCCGCGCGGAGCGTAAATACAAGTTCTATGAGTCCGACGCAGGAGCTAAATATTCGGAGATAATCGATTTTGATACGAGTAAGATAGAGCCTAAAGTAGCACTGCCATCACTGCCTGATAATACGAAGAATATCAGCGAAATCGGCCGCATAAGCATAGATCAGAGCGTAATCGGGTCCTGTACCAACGGGCGTATTGAAGACCTTGCCGTTGCGGCGCGTATCCTGAAGGGGAGAAAAGTAGCCCCTTATGTAAGGCTTATAATACTGCCCGCTACGCCTCTTATCTATAAAGAGGCCCTTAGAAGAGGTTATTTCAAGGTCTTTACCGATGCAGGCGCCATTATCAGCCCTCCCACGTGCGGCCCGTGCCTTGGCGGTCACATGGGAATACTTGCCGAGGGCGAGCGTGCCATATCCACTACCAACAGAAACTTTGTGGGTCGCATGGGACACCCCAAGAGCGAGGTATACCTCTCAAACCCCGCCGTAGCAGCGGCCTCTGCCGTAAAGGGTTACATAGCGCACCCTGACGAGGTTATGAAAAAAAAGGCCGCTTAGAGCAGCTCTGCTCTTACGAGAGAGAGCGATGTAAGACTAAGCGCAATACATACTAACAGCTTAAACAGCAGCGCAGTATAACAACATAAATCAAGGAGTAAGGGATGAAGTTCAGGGGTAGGGCCTGGAGATACGGCTCTGATATAGACACGGATAGAATAATACCGGCACGGTATCTTAATACCTCAGATCCGGCTGAGTTGGCCACTCACTGCATGGAGGATGAGGATGGGGAGTTCGCAAAAAAGGTAAAGAAGGGCGATATTATTCTGGCTGCAAGAAACTTCGGCTGCGGCTCCTCGCGTGAACACGCTCCCATAGCCATAAAGGCCAGCGGCGTCTCCTGCGTTATAGCCGAGAGCTTTGCGAGAATCTTTTTCAGAAACTCATTTAACATGGGACTGCCCATAGTTGAGTCACCAGAGGCCCACGCCGCTTCCAGGGACGGCGATATCCTTGAGGTGGATATGAACAAAGGACTTATTCGTAACCTTACGAATAAAAAGACTTTTTCGGCTCGACCTGTGCCTCCTTTCATGCAGGAACTCTTGAAGTCCGGGGGATTACTTAAATCAATACAAAAGAAAAAAAGGGGATAGCAAAGATGAAAGAAGGAAGAAAGAGCACTATTATCGCGAGCGAGAAACTGCATATAGAGAACAAGACCCTCTTTGTCGACCTTAGAGAGAACAGCAGGGGCAAGTTCATGCAGATAGCCGAGCTCTCAAATGACAGAAAGAGCACTGTTGTTATTCCCCTTAGCGGGCTAGAGGTCTTTATCGAGTCACTGCAGAAAATATCATCAGAGTCAGACGAGGACCTGTAAATTACTCTCAACTGAGATAAAATATCAAGGAGCTTTATTGTGAAGAGATTTAAGGTTGCGGTACTAAAAGGGGATGGAATTGGGCCTGAAATTGTAGATGAGGCCCTTAAAGCCCTTAAGGTGCTGGGTAAAAAGTTTAATATTTTCTGGACTATTGTGGAGGCCCCCGTGGGAGGCGTATCCATTGACGAGTTTAAGGTGCCTCTTACGGATGAGACCCTTGATCTGGCCTTCAGGAGCGATGCCGTACTTCTTGGCGCGGTTGGAGGGCCCAAATGGGAGGGCCTTGATTATTCCATAAGACCTGAGAGGGCACTGCTGAAACTGCGTAAAGAGCTTGCTCTTTTTGCTAATCTGCGTCCAACGAGGATATACGATTCACTCATAGACGCCTCTACGCTTAAGGCAGATGTTGTGCGCGGCGTTGATATCGTTGTTGTGAGAGAGCTTACGGGCGGGCTGTATTTTGGTGAGCCACGAGGTGTTGAGACACTTGCTGACGGCACGAAGCGCGGCACCAATACCATGACTTATACGAGTAACGAGATTGAGCGTATAGCCGTGGTTGCCTTTGAGGTGGCAAGGCAGAGAAGGAAAAAAGTGGTAAGCGTTGACAAGGCCAATGTGCTTGAGGCAACGGAGCTCTGGAGAGAGATAGTTACTGAGGTTGGCAAGGAGTACGATGATGTTGAGCTCTCTCATATGTATGTTGATAATTGCGCAATGCAGCTTGTAAGGGATCCGGCGCAATTTGATGTTATTGTTACGGAAAATACCTTTGGAGATATTCTCTCAGATGAGGCCTCCATGCTCACGGGCTCTATCGGGCTTATACCTTCGGCCTCTCTTGGGCCTATTAGAAATAGATCCATGTACGAACCCATACACGGCTCCGCACCTGATATCGCAGGTAAAAACGTGGCAAACCCCCTTGCCACTATACTCTCATGCGCCCTTATGATGCGTTACTCATTTAATATGCCGGAGCCTGCCGCTGCCATTGAAGATGCCGTAGAGGCTGTGCTTGGCGCGGGG
>JAJRZX010000057.1 GCA_024275045.1 Deltaproteobacteria bacterium | reverse complement strand
GTATCAAATAACCGTAAGACCCCTGAACAGGGGTTAGAATTTTACGGTAACTACTTTGGAGACTCCGGGTTCTTCCATGGTAATTCCGTAGAGTCTGTCCACCATTTCCATGGTGCGTTTGTTGTGTGTGATAAGGATAAACTGGCTTATGGGGGATATATCTCGTACAAAGGTATTGAACCTCTCGATATTGGCCTCATCAAGGGGGGCGTCAACCTCGTCAAGGAGGCAGAAGGGGCTGGGTTTGATTAAAAATATGGAGAATATAAGGGATACGGCAGTAAGCGCTTTTTCGCCGCCTGATAGTAGAGATAGGTTCTGTAGTTTTTTTCCCGGAGGCTGTGCAACTATTTCAATACCTGACTCAAGTATATTGGTCTCATCAAGGAGTTTTAACTCGGCATGGCCGCCGCGGAAGAACTTTGGAAAATTCTCCTGAAATTTTTCGTTTATTTCCTCGAAGGCTGCCTTGAACATGGCGCGCGTAGTCCTGTTGATGCGTGATATGGCCTTGTGCAGCGCCTCTACGGAGTTGGTTAGGTCTTCCTGCTGTGTGAGCAAGAAGTTGTGGCGCTCTTCAAGCTCTCTGTACTCATCAAGTGCCGAGAGGCTTACCTCGCCCATTGCGAGGATCCTGGCACGAATCTCATCGCGCTCTTTTCTCAGGGTTTCGGGCCCTGCCGGTGTTTCTATGTCTTCGCCCTCAGCCTCCGCGGTTTCAGGGGCAGGCAGGTCTGCAAGGCAGAGCCCATATCGTTCTGTCATTACTTCTTCAAGGCTTGCCACCTTAAGGTCTATCTCTTTTAAGGCAAAGCCAAGCGTGTTTTTTTGCTCTTCAAGTTTTCTGCTCTTTTCTCCAAGGGCCTTTATGTTTTCCTCAACATCTTTTATACGAGCCGTTACAGCGGTGAGGGCCTCTTTTTCTTCTGTGCGTCCCTCTTTGGCAGCGCTTAGTTCTTTGAAGATACTCTCTATTTTCTCTCTAATGGTTACGGATAAGGTGTTTTTTTCCTCTAACTCCGCCTCTGCGCCAGCTTTCTCTGCCAGACGCGAGTGGTGTGTAATCGTAAGCTCTTTAATAAGGCGCTCGTTATCTCTGCGGCGTGTTTCAAGCGCACCGCGCCGTTCCGTAAGGCGCGCGAGATCTACCTTTGCTGCGGTTACAGCCGTGGTTATAGCGGAGCGTCTTTGCTCAATAGAGGATATCTCCGTCTGCAGGCGCAGCAGCTCGTCCTCGTTCTCTGCGATGGCCTCTTCAAGGCTTGTTCTCTCCTGCTGGAGGGCCTGTTGTTTTTCGGAGATGTTTGTAAGGGCTGCGGCGGCGTTGCTCTGCTCTGCTTCGAGGTTTGTCTTTAGCTCAGAGAGGGTCTTTAATTCCACCTCGCGGCGTGATATCTCGCTTCCTGTATTAACCTGTTTTATCTCAATTCTGTGAAGACTCGCAGTGAGTGTATCCAGCTCGCTTCGACCTCTGGCAAGCTCCCTCTCAAGGTCAGTCATCTCGTTAAGCAGCGCGCCAAGGTTGGTCTCAAGGGACTCGAGGCCCGTCTTTATGCCCTTTATCTCGCCTCTTCGCTGAAGTATGCCGCCGTCAGAGGCGCCGGTGCCGCCGGTAATAATGCCTTCCGGGCTTAGGCGTTCTCCGCCCAAGGTGACTATTGTCTTAAAGAGCCCCTCGCCCTGCCATATACCAAGGGCCTCGTCCAGGTCTTCTGCTATGATGGTATCGCCAAGAAGGGCGTTAACAATATGCGCGTAGCCGTCTCTTATCTTAATTTCTTCGCCAAGGGATTTTGTCCCGGATTTTCCTGCGTAACCTGCGGGCACAGCACTTGGCGCCGGACGAACGTCTCTAAGAGGCACAAAACTACCCCTGCCGCCGGCGTTGGTCTTTAGAAACCCGATGGCATCAAGGCCCTCTCCCTGGCTCTCTACTATAACGTACTCAAGGCGCTCGGCAAGGGCCGCTTCTACGGCTTTTTCATAACCCGGATTGGTCTCAATAAAGTCCGCCACAATACCGTGAACGCCGTGCAGGTTGCCGTCTTTTAAGATGGAACGCGCGCCGCCGTGGATGTTCTCAAGGTTTTTTTCCATCTCAAGCAATGTGTTGAGACGGGCCCTCTGTGCGGCACGGGATTCTTTACCCTCTTCTATTTTAGCCTCAAGGCCCTGTTTTTTCAGCACCATTTCGCCAAGTTCGGTGCGCAGCGCCTGTATTGAGTCCTCCAGGGACTGTCCCTGCTCCGTGGACTCGGCTATGTCTTTTTTTAATAATGCAAGGGGCTCGGTGAGTGCGAGGATTTTTTGCGCCGCGTTCTCAATGCCAGCGCCGGTCTTTGCCTCGCGTTCTCTTTCTCGGGCCTCGTCTTTAATGGCGGTCTGAATGGAAAACCTTATATTTGAGAGCCTTGCGTTGTCCTCTACAAGGCGGGACTTAATCTCAGCCTCTGCGGTGCTGCGGCCCTTGAGCTCTTCTTCTACGCCATGGAGCCGGGAGTTTAGAAGGTCAAGTTCTTTTTGTCCCGTTTCCCGGGAGAGACCTGCCTCTTCAAGGGCTGATACAGTCTCAGTTAACTCAGACTCGGCCAATTCTTTTTTTGTCTCAGTCTCGGTTATTTCGCCACGCAGCCTCTCTGTGTTGCGTATCAGCTCCTCGGAGCGCATACGGACAAACTCGGCCCTGCGCTCTTGCTCGCCAAGGGCTTTTTCAAGGGCAAAGACCCCTTCCTCCACAGTTTGGTAGCGTTCTTCCACACCGGCGAGCTCACCAAGGGCCTCGTCGCGCCAGGACTCTACTCTCGCGCCCTCGGCCATGAGGTGTGCGCCCATGTCCTCTGCCTCGGCTATTTTTCTCTCTTTTTCAACTCGTTCTTTTTGCAGCAGGGAGTACTCAATGGAGGTAAGCCTGAGGTCTACTTCTCTCAGGGCCTCTTTTGCCACTTTGTAGCGTTCGGCTTTTTTTGCCTGACGGTTAAGGGAGTTAAGCTGACGCTTTACCTCGCTTATGATATCGCCTACACGGAGAAGGTTGTCTTTTGTGGATGCAAGGCGCCGTAGTGCCGTGTCTCGTTTGTGTTTGAATTTATTTATGCCCGCGGCCTCTTCAAAGAGGACCCTGCGGTCCTCGGGACGGGCGTTTATAAGCCAGCTCACCTGCCCCTGCTCTACTATGGAGTAACCCTGCTTGCCTATGCCCGTATCGGTAAAGAGGTCCGCCACATCACGCAGACGGCACCGCACTTTATTAATGTAGTACTCGCTCTCGCCTGATCTGTAAAGCCGCCGTGCCACCTCTATCTCGCTAAAGGAGGCGAATCGTATGGGGGCTTTACCGCGCTCGTTGCTGAAGGTGAGGATTACCTCTGCCATGCCAACGGGTTTTCTGCTCTCGCTGCCGTTGGAGATGACGTCTTCCATGTGTTTACCGCGAAGATGTCTGGCGTTCTGCTCTCCGGTGACCCAGCGGATGGCGTCTATAATATTGCTCTTGCCGCAGCCGTTTGGCCCGATGATAGCGGCGGGCTCGGCAGCAAGGTTAAGGACAACCTTGTCCACAAAGGACTTGAAGCCCTGTATGCTGAGTTTTTTTATTCTCATGAAAATACCTTCAATGAAATGCTCTGGTTTGTTGCGCTGATACTACCAGAAAACCATTTCCTTGTAAAGAGATAAATACAAGGGACGGTATCATCGGAAGGCATCAAATACTATATGTTGCGGAATTATCTTTTCTGATGGGTATATAAGAGTGAAGGGGAGGATAAAGTTCAATGAGTTTCTTTACTTAAGGCAACGGGGTATAAATATGCTCTCAGTAGATGTGAGGGGTTTTTAAAGGCTGGTTTTATTCTTCTATTATCTGTTCTCGCCGCGTTGCTTGACGGGTCCAGTATAGGCCGCTGAAAAGGCGTGATTTAAACCTCATGGAGGCGCGTTTTTCTGAAGGCAATCTTCGGCTCAGGGTGCCTGCCCCCATGCCCCAGCCCCAAAGATTTTTAAGGCGGAGCGTTTACAGACGCACTCCCGTTTATAGAATAATCCAGGCCCCTTAACCCAAACCCCATTTTTAAGCAGTTCTATGTTAAGCCTTGCCTTTAAACCCGGCCCCTTTTTAAGCCCCCCCCTGTAAAACTCGGCCCTAATTAATAAGGCCCCTTATTTGGAGGCTTTTTTGCTTTTTTTTGGGGCACATGCTTTTTTGCCCGCGGCTTTTTTACTCTTACGCGGGTATTTTATGGCGGCCTGCGCCGCGGCGAGCCTTGCTATGGGAACCCTGAAGGGCGAGCATGATACATAATCAAGGCCAAGGAGATGACAGAACTCCACGGAATCAGGGTCTCCGCCATGTTCTCCGCAGATGCCTACTTTAAGGTTGGGGCGTGTTTCGCGCCCTTTTTTAAGGCCCATCTTCACAAGCATGCCCACGCCGTCCTGATCAAGGGACTGGAAGGGATCGGCTTTGAGGATACCGGCTTTTTTGTCATCAACATAATCAGGGAGAAATCTGCCCGCATCGTCTCTTGAGAGGGCAAAGGTAAATTGAGTGAGGTCGTTTGTGCCAAAGGAGAAAAACTCCGCCACTCCCGCTATCTCATCGGCGAGGAGCGCCGCGCGGGGTACCTCTATCATAGTGCCGATAAGGTACTTAACCGTGACTTTGCGTCTTTTGATTATCTCATCGGCTACCTTGCGTGTTCTTGCGGCAAGGAGCGCGACTTCTTTGGCGTCTATGACAAGGGGAAACATTATCTCCGGCATTACGCGGATTTTTTTCTTTCTGCAGTCACAGGCCGCCTCTATTATGGCGCGAACCTGCATATCCAGTATCTCCGGGTATGAGACAGAGAGCCTTGCCCCGCGCAGCCCCAGCATGGGGTTTGTCTCACGGAGTTTCTCAATGCTTTGTTTTACCTGTTTAAGAGGTATGTCCAGCTCATTGGCAAGTCTTTTCTGCTCCGCGTCTCTGTGGGGCACGAATTCGTGGAGCGGCGGGTCCAGTAGGCGTATGGTAACGGGTTTGCCGGCCATGGCCGTAAAAATACCCTCAAAGTCTTTTTTCTGGTATGGAAGCAGCTCATCAATGGCGCTCTGGCGCGTCTCCGCGTCCTCGGCCACTATCATTTTTTGTATGGCAAGGCGTCTCTCTTGCGTATCAAAGAACATATGCTCAGTACGGCAGAGCCCAATACCCTCGGCGCCAAGAGCAATGGCCCGTGTGGCGTCATAGGGCGTGTCGGCGTTAGTCCTTACCTTCAGGGTACGCGCCTTGTCAGCCCATCTCATAAGGGATTTGTAGGCGGCAGGGGGCTCAGGTTTTGTAAGGTCGAGCCCGGTGCTGAAGACATCGCCTGTGGAGCCGTTTAAGGTGATGAAGTCACCTTCGCGCAGGGTGATGCCCCGTGCGGTCATGGTCTTTTCATTGGAATCTATCTGCAGCTCCGAGCACCCCACGATGCAGGATTTACCCCAGCCTCTGGCTACAACTGCGGCGTGTGAGGTCTTGCCGCCCGTGGCCGTGAGTATGCCCTTTGCCGCGTGCATTCCTCCCACGTCCTCGGGGCTTGTCTCCTGTCTGACGAGTATTACATCCTCGCCCTGGTCACACCAGTCCTCGGCGTCTTTGGCGTTAAAGACAATTTTGCCCACCGCAGCCCCGGGTACGGCCTCTATGCCGTTTGCAAAGAGGTGCTTTTTAAGGTCCGAGAGAGAGATGGATGGGTCTATAACGGGGTAAAAAAGCCCCTCAATATCTTTGGCCGTAATCCTGGCTATGGCCTCATGCTCTTTGGTGAGTTTTTCACGCACCATGTCCACGGCTATCTTGAAGGTTGCCGCGGGAGAGCGTTTGCCCGTGCGGGTCTGGAGGATGTAGAGCTTGCCTTCTTCTATGGTGAACTCTATATCCTGCATGTCTTTATAATGGGCCTCAAGCTTTAAACGTACGGCATTTAGCTGCTTATAGGCGGCAGGCATTATTTTTCTAAGATCATCAAGGTGCAGAGGTGTGCGTATGCCGGCCACTACGTCCTCGCCCTGTGCGTTCATAAGGAGATCGCCGTAAAAGATATTCTTGCCCGAGTTGGGGTCGCGTGTGAAACATACGCCCGTGCCGGAGTCCTCGCCTTTATTGCCAAAGACCATCTGCACGATATTAACGCCCGTGCCCTTTAGCCCGGTCATATTCTCAAGGCGGCGGTAGGTAACGGCTTTGTCTACCATCCACGAGCCTATAACCGCGTCTATGGCCCCCCAGAGCTGTTTTATGGGATCCTGTGGAA
Organism: Deltaproteobacteria bacterium; assembly: GCA_024275045.1. Lineage (GTDB taxonomy): Bacteria > Desulfobacterota > GWC2-55-46 > GWC2-55-46 > JADFVP01 > JAJRZX01. The sequence continues at coordinate 10,624 of JAJRZX010000057.1, read as the reverse complement.
AGTCCTCGCCTGTCTCGGCCTTGTAGACCGCTTTCTGACGCTCTATGAGAATATCAAGCTCGCTCTCGTTTACATCGGTATCAAGAATAAGACCGTTTTTTCTCTTAAGCCTTTTGCGCGTAAACTCGTTTTTTACTCCCTCGAGCTCATCATCGAATTTTTCTCTCTCCACGTTCATTGCCGTGGAGCCGTACATGAGTATACAACGTCTGTATGCGTCAAGGGCAAAGCGTCTGTTATTGGTTTTTTCGGCCAGCCCTTCTATGGACTTGTCGTTAAGCCCGAGGTTTAAGATGGTCTCCATCATGCCGGGCATGGACTGGGCCGCGCCTGAGCGCACGGAGACAAGGAGCGGGTCCTTTGCATCGCCCAGTTTTTTGCCTACAAGGCGTTCGAGTTTTTTAAGGTTTTTAATGACTTCTTTGCTAAAGCCCGCGGGATATCGCGTATTGTGTTTAAAATAATAATCGCAGACCTCTGTTGTAATGGTAAAACCTGCGGGCACGGGAAGCCCTATGTTGGTCATCTCGGCAAGCCCTGCGCCCTTGCCGCCAAGGAGCTCCTTCATATGCCCCTTGCCCTCTGCTTTGCCTCCGCCAAAGAAGTAAACGTTTTTGTTGGTAGCCATACTCCCCTCCAGAGAAGTCTCTGCCTGTGGTTTATGTTGCTGTATTTAACTGTCTGAATTTAAATGTGCGAACAGGATATTTTTATGCTGAAACAGACCTTATACATTTATAAATAAAAAAAGTTTACTTAAAAAAAGACTACCAGAGAACGGAGGCGATGTCATCAGATAAATCAGATATTTTGCCTCTTGTGAGATTTTTTTTTGAAAGGTCTCTGCGCGGGACCCTGAAGGTGTGTTTCCGGCAGGGTGGGAATGGAAAAATAAGAGGGTTTTCAGGTACGGTTGCCGCGGCGGCGAGAGGTTCTGCCTCTGCTTCTGCGCAGGACTTTTTTAACGGCCGCTGCGTGAGGCGAAAACCGCGGAGTCGGCGGGGTCTCGGCCCTGAGGTCAAACTCGGCCAAAAAAGGGGTTTTTTGAAGTTTTCTCTCACAGACGTGGAGAAGCAGGGCCTCAAGATTTACGCTGTCCTGCATATTGTAGGCAAGCAGCGTCTCCAGAGCGCCCTCGCTGCCCGTAAGCATGTAATCCTTCCATAGCAGCACGGCTGAGTACCCGTTAAGGCCCTCACACCCGCCGCGGTCTATGCCTATGGCGCGCTCGCAGCCCTTTAGCCCGCCTCTGTATCCGAGGCCGTGAAGTATGTGCCTTAAATCAATATGGGCCTTTTTAACGGTTATCTTAAACTCTCTCTCAATAAAGGGTATGTCAAAGGTCTTGCCGTTATAGGTGACCAGAAGGTCGTATGTGCGCAGATCGCGTGGAAAATCGCTGAGGTTTTTTCCCCGCACGTAATAGTGCTCCTCTTTGCCGTCATAGAGGGATATGGCCGTTATGTAACCGCCGCGTCCCATGATGCCGTTGGTCTCAATGTCCAGAAAGGCCGTGGAGCGGCGAAACTCGGGGTAGAGCCGCCAGTGGTGCGCAGGAGGCAGCAGGGTCTCGAAGTATACGGGGTCTCTCTTATCAAGGTGTGAGATGGAGCCTTTTATCTCTTTTGCAAGCAGGGGGTCGGGCAGCGCGCCGTTTTTATCGTGGCGCAGCAGCAGGTCCTCCCAGCTCAGAATGCCGCGGGCCCAGAGCCTGGCCTCGGTCTTTGGGCCAATACCCGTTAAATGTGAGAAACTGTGTTTAAGCATATATCGTCTCAACCATGCCCCTCTGATTCTCAGAGGGCCTCAATGACCTCCTGAACGTGCCCCTTTACCTTAACACTGCGCCAGATTTTCTCTATGATGCCATTTTCGTCAATAAGTACTGTGGAGCGTATTATGCCCATCTTTACCTTGCCGCAGATCTTTTTCTCCCCATAGGCCCCGTATGCCTCTGCCACGGCCTTGTCCGGGTCTGAGAGCAGGGGAAAGGTGAGGCCATGCTTAACCCTGAACTTGCCGTGGGATGCGATGCTGTCAGGGCTTACGCCAAGCACAGCGGCGCCAGAGCTGTGAACCCGCGCCAGGTTATCCCTAAAGTCGCATGCCTCGGTGGTGCAGCCCGGGGTATTGTCTCTGGGATAGAAGTAGAGTACGACTTTTTGTCCTTTAAAATCAGCAAGGCTGTAGGTCTTTTCTTCTCCGGCCTCATCTATGCCCGCAAGCTCAAAGCACGGGGCCGCCTGTTTTTCTTCAATCACTTTATGCCTCCTTGTCTTACGAGTTGTAACTCAGGGATAAATTCGATTTATTATCACCTAAAAAACTTCCGTGGTCAAGGCATGAGGCCGGCGTAGTTGACAGCCGGACCTTTATTCTGGTAATTATATATCTGACAAAAAATCAATAAAGGCTTTTCTTATGCGCAAGGGTAATATCCTCGTAGTAGATGATGATGAGTTTTTCCGCGTTCGCTACTCCGATGTATTAAGGGAGGGGGGGTATACGGTTTACTGCGCCTCCTGCGGCGAAGACGCCCTTGATGTTATCGCAGAGAAAGATATAGATGTTGTTATAACAGACCTTGTCATGCCGGGCATGGACGGTCTGGCGCTCCTTGACGCGGCGCGCCAGCGCAACGCCCTTATAGACGTAATCATGGTTACGGGCCATATTACCATTGAGTCCGCCATAAAGGCCCTTAAGAACGGGGCATTTGATTACATCAGCAAACCCGTAAACGATGATGTTCTCATGCATACGGTGAACTCGTGTTTTGAGAAAAAGTACCTTCTTGAGGAGAATCAGGAGATACGCCAATCACTGAAACTCTTTGAGGTGAGCTGGGCCGTTAGCAAGACCCTTGAGGAAGAGAAGCTCCATGAGGCCGCTCTTGACGCTATTTTGCAGATAGTGCCCTCAGGCGCAGGTGCCTTTATCAAGTACGACAGCGAGCAAAAGCTCCTTCTCATAAAGGCCATGCGGCAGATAGACAAGAAAGAGACCGCCGGGATACTGCGTCTGCTTAAGAGCCATTCCGATGTTCCGCTGCAGAAGATACGTGATATTACGGTTTTTACTGCCGCAGAGTGCAATGAGGAGAGCGGAGGTTTTGGAGAGTTTGGGGCCGCGCTCTTAGTGCCCATAGGCAACGTAAGAAGGCCCACGGGTTTTTTACTTGTCCTTAAGAAAAAGGGTGTGGAGCCCTGGAACACAGAGGAGAGGCAGAGGGCCTCTTTTGTAGCCGAGCATATCTCCATAGCCTATGAGAACGCCCGTAAATACGAGGCCGCGCAGCAGCTTATCTTTGTTGACAGCCTTACTAACCTTTATAACAGCAAGTATCTTCATAAGATACTTGAGAAGGAGCTGCAGAGGTCAGCGAGGCTCAAGCTCCCGGTATCCCTGCTTTTTATTGATATAGATAATTTTAAGCAGGTAAATGAGATGAACGACCATCTCGTAGGGTCCAGAATCCTTGTGGAGATGGGGGGGCAGATACTTAAATGCGTCCGTGAGGTAGACACCGTCATAAGGTACGGCGGAGACGAGTATGTGGTAATACTTGTTGACGCAGGTTATGACCACGCACTTGTTATTGCCGAGAGGATAAGGGCCACTGTTGCGGAAAATAAGTTTCAGCATGAAGAGGGCCTTGATATACAACTTACCGTCTCCATCGGCATCTCCACCTATCCCGTGCATACGCAGGACAAGAGAGAGCTCATAAGGATAGCCGATAAGGCCATGTTCAAGGCCAAGGACGCCTCGAGAAACTGTGTCTTTCTCGCCCCCGTGCCTGAAGAGGATGAGTGATTAGAAGGGCGGTTAGAGAGTAATAGAGGGGCGGCGTAATGTACTGATAAGATATGAACTTGGAAGCAGCATAACAATTCAGACGTTAGCGAGTTTTCTATTGTGGCAATCAGGCGCCTAAATGTTCAACCAGTTTATTGACCCAAGACTCTTTATCTCTCTGTAAGGTAGGCAATGGATGGTAATATTTATTGGCGGTCTTTGGTTTAAGAAGCCCGGTTAGCCCTGATCTTCCAGACAACTTTTTCAAACACCGTTCAATAAGTGGGTCTAAGTCAGGACTGACGCCCCAGGCACAGACAATAGGTGCCGGGGGTTTTTTATGAAGTTTACGCCTCAACTCTGCGGAACGCTTATCAGCAAACAATGAGTGCGCAGTAAAACCTGTCCGCTGTTCAATATCTCTATAACGCTTAAGAAACTTGCCGCTTTTGGTCTCTCTCATGTCAGAGATATTTAAGACCCTAACGTGATTCCATCCGCGATAACGCATAACCCGCATTACTTGATATTGGGTAGTATCCGGTCTTGTTGGCACCAGTGAGGTTTTAAGTTGGCTTATTAACCTCTCAGAAACGCAGTTGCTAACTTCTTTAAGAGGTTTTGATGAGCCAGGGTTCATCATAACAAATATTGCATCCGGAGCCCCGGATAGGAGCAAGCCCGCATTACTCGGTGTAATATGTTTTGTTACGATTTCCAGAACACTTCGAGAATTAATTTGTTCCCCGGAGTTCAAATTAACTGAGTAAAAGTGGCCGAATACTGCAAACGTTTTTTTAAGTTCTTCCGCAGGTATAAAATCAAGCAATTGCCAATACCTCATTGAAACCTAAGTAAGAAAATATAAATTTTAGCCCGGCAGCATTTTCCTGCATCAATGGAGCCCACTCGGATGCTTTCATTGCAGGGGTGTGTGCAGGGCCGAGTTGCCTGCCTTGTGAGTTTTTTATTAAGCCGTTTAAGAGAAAGGTATGGACGTAGCAGTGAGCTTTAAGAGAAGTCTTGTCTGATAATGTTCTGCTGTAAGATAGGTGTAGTAGGACATAAAAAAGACATAAAAGTGTGGTAATACCGAGGGTTATGCCTTGTCCCCCTAGAGGGAAGCGTGCTTAATAGACGTTATGCCTCATGGTCTCAGGTGCCCTTTTATCCGGCTACCCTCCTGCACCCCATTATACCCTTTGGCCCCTTCACCTCTGTTAGCCTTTTACGCCCGGCTTGCCCCATTACAGCCCCTTGATCCCCGGATCTTTACTGTAAGCCTTGGCCGGGTTGGCCTCTCAGGCCTCGAGGGTATTGGAGTCTTCCCGGGGCTCCTTTTTTTATCGGCAAGGGTTACATAACCCGCGGCTATCTCACGAAGGGCCTTGACTACGGGTTTGTTATCGCTGTCCACAAAGGGACGAGCCCCTCTGATGAGCTGCTTGGAGCGCTGTGCAGCAAGGTGTATGAGTGTAAAACGGCTTGGTATCTTCTCTATGCAGTCTTCTATGGTAACTCTGGCCATAAGCGTTGTGCCTCCACGACATTTTTTTACTTCACTCGTATTATATGCCCTATATGGGGATTAATCCATCTTTATAATGAAAAAAGTTCTTTTATTTTTTCAGCCATCCTCGGTGTCTTTATGGACTCTGCTTTTATGACGGCCTTCAGCGCCTCGAAAGAGGTATTAATATCCTCGTTGATTATGACGTAATCATAGAGGGCGGCCTCTCTGACTTCATCAACGGCGGCGCGAAGGCGGCGCTCTATAACCTCGGCACTGTCGCTGCCGCGTGTGGTTAGGCGCTCCTTACAGGCCTGTAGGGATGGCGGGCATATGAAGATGTAAACCGCCTCGTCAAGGGCCGTGCGCAGGCTTGCGGCTCCCTGAACGTCTATCTCAAGAAGTACATGTGAGCCTTTTAAGAGCAGTCCCTCAAGCTCGCTGCGTCCCGTGCCGTACCTGTTGCCGTGTATATGGGCGTCCTCAATAAAGCGGCCCTCCCTTGCCATATCCTCAAACTCGGCCTCTGAGACAAAGTGATAGTCTTCGCCGTCCACATCTCCGGGGCGCGGGGCGCGTGTAGTGTATGAGACAGAGTGTGTGACCTCGGGGATGGTCTCAATAGCCATCTTGTAGAGGGTGGTCTTGCCCGCTCCCGAGGGGCCGGAAATTATAATGGGTAAACCTTTAGTCATGGCTGCCGGCCTTATTCAATGTTCTGCACCTGCTCTCTGATTTTTTCCACCTCAAGCTTCATGGAGACAATGGTCTGGCAGATAAGTGCGTTCTGCGCCTTTGATGCGATGGTATTAAGCTCTCGGAAGATTTCCTGGCCAAGAAAGTCAAGTCTCTTGCCCATGGGCCCAGTAAGCGTAAGGTAGTGCGCAAATGCCTCAAGGTGGCTCTTAAGGCGTACTATCTCCTCGGTAACGTCGGTTTTTTCCGCAAAGACAGCCGTCTCAACGAGTACGGCGGGTTCGCTTAGGGCGTTCTCCGAGAGCCCTTTGATGCGCGCGGCAAGCCTCTCTTTGTGTGCCTTTCTCATGGCTGGCAGGGTTTTTTCTATCTTTGCAAGAAAGCTCTTTATGGAGCGTATTCTTTTCTTAAGGTCTTTTTCAAGGGTCTTACCCTCTTTTGTACGCCACGACTCCACGGAGGTAAGGGCTTTGCCAAGGGCGGCACTGATGGCTGCCCAGGTCTCCTTTGTTGAGAGGGGCGTTGCTTTTCCGCTAAAAACATCTTTTTGCCTTAATATAAACTCAAGGCTAATCTCGCCCTGAAGATCAAGGGTCTTTTTTAACTCACGGGCAGCCTCAAGGTAGGACCTGGCCGCCTTTATATTAAGTCTCGGCAGAGGTCCCTCTCCGCCGCTGCCGCCAAAAGAGATGCTCACCGCAACAGAGCCCCGTTCAAGGCGCTCTTTTATGGCCGCGCGTATCCTGGTCTCAAGGGCAGAGAAGGACTCGGGAATACGCGCCTTAATATCAAGGTGGCGGTGGTTGAGGGTACGCACCTCCACGGTGAACTCATCACCGCCAAGGGTGAAGGCCGCTCTACCAAAACCTGTCATGCTCTTTAACAAACTTACAACCCCCCCAATTAAGTGTAAAGTTCAACCAACGCCTGTTTAACCCGCCCTTGCCCCTGCCCGTACCCCTGTCAGACCCCCCCTCAACCCCTCTCGTCTCTTAGCTGGAAGGGGTTTTTCTGTTCTCATGGGCCGTGGTAACGGCCTTTAGCAGCTCCGGGGCCGTAAGCGTGGCCGTGCCAAGTTTACCTACAACAACGCCTGCAGCGAAGTTTGCAAGCACAGCGGCCTCCTGAAAGTCCGCTCCCGCGGCCAGCGCAAGGGCCAGCACCCCTACTACGGTATCTCCGGCGCCGCTTACGTCATAGACCTCTTTTGCCACCGTTGGGATGTGCGTCTCTCCGTTATTCTCAAAGAGGCTCATGCCGTGCTCGCCGCGTGTAATAAGCAGGGCCCGTGAGCAGAGGCGGTCTTTCAATAGTTTTCCAACGGCCTTAAGGGTCTTTGCGTCAGTTATCTCCATACCCGCACCGGTGCCGGCCTCAAGGTTATTGGGGGTGACGATATCAGCGCCTCTGTAGTAATCAAGGTGCTCTACCTTGGGGTCTACTACAAGGGGTTTTTTCTTTTTGGCGCAGAGGGTTACGATTTTTTGCATAAGCGCCTCTGAGATAAGTCCTTTGGCGTAATCAGATACTACTACGACATCGGCTTTGGCTACGGCCTTTCTGATGTAGGAGAGCACTTCTCTTGTAACAGCGGCCTTAATGCCGTCTTTTTTCTCCCGATCATAGCGCACTATCTGCTGATTGTGGGCGATGATCCGCGTCTTGGTCGTAGTGGGCCTCGCCGGGTCTACTACAATGCCCGCTGCCTCAATGGATTTTTTCTTAAGTGCCCGTAAAAACTTCTTGCCGTCATCGTCCCTGCCGATAACTCCGGTGATGGAGACCCCTCCGCGAAGACGGCTTATATTATGGGCTACATTAGCCGCGCCGCCAAGCATTAAGTCCTCGCACGTCACCTCAACAACAGGCACAGGCGCCTCCGGGGATATGCGCCTTACCTTACCCCAGAGAAAGTGGTCCATTATAAGGTCCCCTATTACAAAGACCTTTACCGAGGGAAAGGTCTTTATTAGCTCCCCTGCCCGCTCAACGGTCATATACCTCAGCACGTTTTACTCCTTTTTATTATAGCCGCGGCCCCTCTGTGCGGGCCCTCTTTTTATAAGCCGCAAAATATTTTTAATGGCACATATGGTACCCAAGAGCTTTTAAAATTTTAGTATGGGTTCACATTTCACTTAAGAGCCGCAAAACATCTTTTTAATGGCACATATGGTGCCCTTAGGAAAACACGTCTGATATGGCTTCAAATTTTATCCAGGAGCCGCAAAAATTTTTCTAACGGCAATATGTCACCAAAGAGCTTTAAAAATGTCAATATGGCCTCATATTTTATCCAGGAGCCGTAAAAAATCTTCTACATTGCCTCTCATGGTGTGGGTTAGGGCCTCTTTTTGTGCCAGTCTGCCGGCTGCTTCGGCCTTTTCTCTTGCAAGAAAAGGTCTTATACATGAGGCCAGTTCCCCGGGGTCTGTGGGGTCTTCCGCTATGCCGCCTGAGAGACCTTCTTCGATCATCTCGCTAATACCGCCTACCCGTGATGTTACCACGGGAAGCCCCGAGGCCATGGCCTCAAGGCAGGCGTTGCTGAAGGGCTCATATATGGATGGCAGGACAAATACATCGGCAACAGGGTGGTAGCCCGTGGCCCCTTTTACAGGGCCCAAAAATATTACCTGCCTGCTGATGCCCAGTCTCTGCGCCTCTTTTTTATATGGCCCGGTTCCGCCTTTGCCTATTACAACAAGTACTGTCTCTTCCGGTAAAAGGGCAAGTGCCTGTATAAGGTATAGAAGTCCCTTTCTCTCAAAGCCCGAACCAACAAAGAGGAGCACCGGTGCTTCAGGCGATATTTTGAGTTTTTTTCTAAGTTTTTTTCTCTCCGCCTCTATGTTAATGGTCTTTAATTTAGAGACCTCGATTCCGTTGTATATAACACAGATGTCCTCGGGGCGTAAACCGTAAAGTCTTGTAATCTCTTCCTTGCCCCTCTTGGAGTTGGCTACGACTTTTTTAAGGCGTGGGTCTGTGAAGAGCTTTTTTTCAAGATATAAGAGTACGCGGTGTTTGGGGTTAAGGGTTAATAAGACACTTTTCAGCGGCCCTACGGCCCTCATGCGCCGCGTGAGCCATTCTCTGTGGCATCCGTCTCCCGCGCGGTATATATCCTGCGAGAAGGTTCGCTCAAAGCTTATAACAGAGTCAAGGGTCTCTTGCTCCACGGCTTTTTTTACATTATTGGCAAAGCACAGGGGACGTAAAAAAGATGGTCCTTTGGGGTTTATTCTCTTTAGGGTTACGCCATTGGACTCGGGCCACTCATTAGCGAAGACCACTACCTCGTGCCCCTTATTAATGAGCTCATCAATAAACCTGGTGAGAAAGACCTCGGCCCCTCCATAAGGGTTGTAGCGGCCTCTTATGATGCCTATCCTCATGATTTGCCGCTCCCTGCTGCCTTGTGCCCTGCCTCCTGTAGTTTCTTGATTATACCAAAGGTCTTAAAGGCAGAGAAGGCCTCGTCAACGCCTACGGCCCGGGCGTTGGCCTGTGGCGAGCGTAGTATGATATGCTCCACGCCCCAGGGCGCCCAGTGCGCGGGGTCTGTAGAGCCCCAGATGGTGAGCAGGGGTTTGCCGAGCCCGGCGGCAAGGTGCATGGCCCCGCCGTCAAGACAGACCGCCATATCCGCGGCGCTGAGTGCGGCTATAAGCTCGCCGAGAGTTTTTGTCTTGAATAAAATGGCCTTATTACCAAGGGCTTTGCCAAGTATTTCAGCGTTATGGTCATCCCCGGGGTGCAGCGGGTTATCATCTGCGCCGGGAGACCAGAGTACAAGGGGGCTTACATTAAAGGCAGCGGTGATTTTGTTTATAAGTGCGGCAAAGGATTCAACGGGCCACCTGTTCTCCGGTTTTCTCGAGCTTATGTGAAAGGCGATAAGGGTTTTGTTGCTGCTCTCTTTTTTAATGGTATCTTTTATCCTTTGCAGGGTATGAGGGTTTGGTCTTACGGATAGGGGGGGCGGCGGGCCTGTGATGCCAATGGGGCGAAGCAGTCCCATAACAGCTTCTACCTCGTGCACAGGGCCTGCTGGCGCCTGTACCGGGCTGTTGTATGACCTTGAGGGTTTGTCTTGCTCTGCATAACCAATGCGCAGGCGCGCCTTTGTGAGCACTGTGTAGCGCGCAAGCCTTGGCGAGTATGATGAGGAGCAGGCTATGGCACAATCGAACTTTTCGGCACGTATACGGCGCATCAGCCCGGCATTAGCTGCCAGTACGCTGAGCCTGCCTTTTTTGCCCCGGTGTTTTGCTTTTTCATAGACATAGACCTCATCTACATCGGGGTTTTCGGTCATGACCGCGGCGTTGTAAGAGTTTACAAGTACGCAGACCCGTGCCTCGGGATATTTTTGCCGTACCGCCCTTATGGCCGGGGTGGTACAGACAAGGTCTCCGATATTATCACGTCGTATAAAGAGGATTTTTGCGTTTTTCTCAAGTTGTTGCATGTTTTTATTTTCGTGGGTTACAGCAGGCAAATTCAATGAACCTGCCCTTGTTTCCCCTATTGGTTTTCTTTGTCTTGTTTTCTTTTTTTAAGTTTCGTGGGTTACAGCAGGCAAATTCAATGAACCTGCCCTTGTTTCCCCTATTG
>JAJRZX010000004.1 GCA_024275045.1 Deltaproteobacteria bacterium | reverse complement strand
AGATGGCACAACCCTTGAGTGTCCGCAGAAGAGCACTTTTTTTGATGTTCTTCTGGCCCATGACAAGGGTCTGCTGAAGCGCTGCGTTGCCGTAAAGGCAGGAGATAAGCTCCTTGACCTCAGGGCCTCTGTAGAGGCCGCAGGTGGAGCGCCCGCTCTTGAGCTTGTTAAGCTTGACTCAGAAGAGGGGCTTGAGGTAGTCCGTCACTCCGCTGCGCACGTCATGGCAGAGGCTGTTAAAGAGCTTTTTCCTGAAGTTAAGTTCGCTATCGGCCCTACCGTGGAGAATGGTTTTTATTACGATGTTGATGTCTCCCGGCCCTTTACACCTGAAGATTTAAAGTCTATTGAAAAAAAGATGACAGAGATAATAAGGGCAAACCACCCCTTTACTCTCCGGGTCCTTACAAAAAAAGCAGCCCTTGAATTTTTCAGGGAGAGAAACGAGGATTATAAGGTTGAGTTAATCGAGGACCTTGATGCAGATACCGTTACCCTGTACACGCAATCGAATTTTACGGATCTCTGCCGCGGCCCTCATATACCCTCAACCGGTTATATAAAGGCATTTAAGCTTACCTCCATAGCCGGTGCGTACTGGCGCGGCGATGAGAGCCGCAAGATGCTCCAGCGCCTTTACGGCACGGCCTTTGCCGATAAAGCCGCCCTGAAAGCCTACCTTAAACGCATGGAGGAGGCCAAAAAGAGGGACCACCGCCGTATAGGTAAAGAGCTTGATCTATACAGTACAAGTGCGGAAATTGGCGCGGGTCTCGTGCTCTGGCACCCCAAAGGCGCCGCTGTAAGGGGCATTATAGAGGATTTCTGGAGGTCTGAGCACAGAACGCATGGTTACGATATTATCTATTCACCCCATGTGGCCAGCGTAGAGCTATGGAAGACCTCGGGGCACTGGGACTTTTACAAAGAAAACCTCTTCTCTCCAATGGACGTAGAGGGGCAGGAATATATCGTAAAACCCATGAACTGTCCCTTTCATATTCAGGTCTACAAGTCCCGGCTTCGCAGTTACCGCGACCTGCCCATAAGATACGCCGAGCTTGGCACTGTATACAGGTACGAACGCTCAGGTGTTCTGCACGGGCTGCTGCGCGTAAGGGGCTTTACTCAGGACGATGCCCATATCTTTATGGCGCCCTCTCAGATGGAAGCGGAAATTAAGGGCGTACTGAAGTTTACTCTTTACATATTGCGGTCTTTCGGGTTTAATGAGTATGATATATACCTCAGCACAAGGCCCGATAAGTATGTGGGAGATCTTGAGGACTGGGCTCGTGCCGAGGCCGCTCTGGGAGGGGCCATGAAGGCCCTTGATATTCCCTACACCATAGATCCGGGTGAGGGTGTATTTTACGGTCCCAAGATAGATATAAAGATAAAAGACGTTCTTGGCAGAAGCTGGCAGTGTTCCACGCTCCAGGTGGATTTTAACCTGCCTGAGCGTTTTGATGTAACTTACAGAGATAATAGCGGAAAAGATGTCCGCCCCATTATGCTTCATAGAGCCCTCATGGGCTCTCTTGAGAGGTTTATGGGCTGCCTTGTTGAGCACTATGCAGGGGCCTTTCCTCTCTGGTTGGCGCCGATTCAGGTTCGTGTCCTTACCGTTACCGAGCGTAACGCCGAGTACGGGTTGAAGGTGCTGAGAGAGCTTAAAGACTCCGGTATCAGAGCCGACCTTGATGACAGAGGCGAGAAGCTGGGTTTCAAGATACGAGAGGGTGAGATGGAAAAAGTACCCTATCTTCTCGTACTGGGAGACAGGGAAGAGGAAGAGCAGATGGTTACGCCGCGCGCAAAATGGAAGGGCGTACTTGATAATATGAGCCTTATTAAGTTTTTGGAAATGCTGAAAGATGAAAATAAACCGCAAGGGGGTAAGCTGCTATAGCAAGGGATAGGACACGGACTAATAGTCTCATAAAGGTCTCAGAGGTTAGGGTTGTTGATGTAGAGGGTAATCAGCTCGGGGTTATGACAACGCCTGAGGCCCTTAATATTGCCGAGGAAGCAGGTCTTGATCTGGTGGAGGTGGCTCCGCAGGCCAAACCCCCTGTATGCCGCATCATGGATTACGGCAAATATAAGTACCAGATGAGCAAGAGGGCCCGTGAGGCTCGTAAGAAGCAGACTGTAATTAATATAAAAGAGATTAAACTCCGCCCCAAGACCGATGAGCACGATTTTCTCTTCAAGGAGCGCAACGCAAAGAGGTTTCTTGAGTCAGGCGACAGGGTGAGGTTTTTTGTATTCTTCAGAGGCAGGGAGATAGTACATAAGGACATTGGCGAGAAGATGCTTAAACGCATTGTAGAGGACCTTAAAGAGGTTGGCAATGTGGAGGCACCGCCAAGAATGGAGGGCCGTAAGATGACTATGTTATTGGCCCCTGTTAATTTAAAAGAAAAGAGGGCCTGAGTTAAACGAGGGCCGAGTTAAACTATAAAAAGGGCCGAAGTTATAAAGCACAGAAAGGCCGAGTTCAGTTAAGAGAGGCCCGAGAGGTGCGGCAGGGCTTGTATGGTTCTAAGTAGCGCTTTTTGTCTGAGAGGCCGTGTAGAGGCGGAATTCCTCTCATGGGCTTAAACAGTAAGATATAAATCAAAAAATCCATTGCGCAAAGCGCATTACAGATATGGATTAATTCAGGAGGAGAACATGCCGAAGTTAAAAACAAACAGAGGTGCCGCCAAGAGGTTTAAGCTTACAGGCACGGGCAAGGTTAAGCGTAAGAAATCCGGCCTCAGACACATACTGACGAGTAAATCAAACGCTCAGAAACGGGGTCTCAGGAAATCCGGTCTTGTATCCGATTCTGACTCAAGGGCTGTTAAAAGGATGCTCGCCTGCGGTTAGATCCGGGCGAAGTTCCGCGGCTGTGGGCAGGGTGCGGGGGGGGTAGGGATGAGTGCCTGAGTGGGCCGTGACAGCATCATTAACGGTATTAAGTATTAACCATAACGTACTGAAACATAAAAGTAATATTTAGGGAGTTTTAAGATGCCAAGGGTTAAAAGAAGTGTTAACGCCAAGAAAAAAAGACGCAAAGTTCTTAAAGCCGCCAAGGGCTATCGCGGCGGTAACGGCAACCTTTACCACATCGCAGCCGAGGCCGTTGAGAGAGGACTTGCATATGCTTACCGTGACAGAAGAAATAAAAAGAGGGTAATGAGGCGGCTCTGGATTACAAGGATAAACGCCGCTGCCAGAATTAACGGCATCTCATACTCACGCCTCATGAACGGACTTGCCGCATCAGGGGCCGGTCTTGACAGAAAAGTGCTTGCCGATATCGCTGTTAGAGACCCTGAGGCCTTTACACGCATAGTAGAGAGCGCCAGGGCTTCTGTCTCTGCCTCCTGAGCAGCTCTTTTACGGTTAGTCACTAAAACAACATTCATACCAACCACTTTAGCCGCTTCTTTACGGAAGCGGCCGATTTTATCTTATGAAAAAACGGCTTATTGAGATTCGTGATGAAGCGCTGAGCTCTATTAAAGGCGTTTCTACGCCTGATGAGGCCAATGCGCTGAGAGTTCGGTACCTTGGGCGAAAGGGTGAGATATCCACTCTTCTCAAGGGCCTCGGGGCTCTGGACCACAACCTGCGCCGTGAGCTTGGGCAGGAGACCAATAAGGTCAAGACCGCCATTGAAGAGGCTCTTAATACGCGTATAAAAGAGCTGCAGTGCGCCCTTGACAGGGAAAGGCTGAAAAAAGAGCGTATAGACACTACTCTCCCCGGACGTAAACCCTACCGCGCAAAGCTCCATCCCATTACAACTGTTATGACAGAGGTAGAGGACATTTTTACGGGCCTTGGTTTTTCCATTGCCGAGGGTCCTGAGCTTGAGCTTGATTATTATAACTTCGAGTCCCTGAATATTCCCAAAGACCACCCTGCACGCGATATGCAGGACACTTTTTATATCTCAAAAGACCTGCTGCTTCGCACTCATACATCGCCTGTTCAGGTCCGCGTAATGGAGGCAGGCAAGCCTCCGCTGCGTGTTATTGCGCCGGGCACTGTCTACAGGCGCGACTCTGACGTAACGCATACCCCCATGTTTCATCAGGTCGAGGGTTTTATGGTAGGCAGCGGCGTGACTTTCAGCAACCTAAAGGCCGTGCTTACTCACTTTCTTGAGACCCTATTCGGCGAAGACGTTGCCGTAAGGTTTCGCCCCAGTTTTTTCCCCTTTACCGAGCCCAGCGCAGAGGTGGACATACAGTGCGTTATCTGCGGCGGCGGCGGATCGACCTGCCGGGTCTGCAAGGGTACGGGCTGGCTTGAGATACTCGGGGCGGGCATGATACACCCTAATGTCTTTAAGTCCGTTGGGTACGATCCTGAGACTGTATCGGGTTTTGCCTTTGGCCTTGGCATTGAGAGAATCGCCATGCTTAAATTCGGAATAGATGATATCAGGCTCTTTTTCGAGAATGATCTGAGGTTTATAACTCAGTTCTGACCCTGCCTTTCCTATTACGCATAATAAAGGAACTGAACCATGCTCTATAGTTACAACTGGTTAAAGGAGTACCTCGAGGCCGTGCCTCCCCCTGACGAGCTTGCCCGTATACTTACCATGGGCGGCGTTGAGGTGGATAGTATTCATAAGCAAGGCGGAGATATAGAAGGCGTTGTTACGGCTAAGATTACCTCCATGGAGGGGCACCCAAACGCTGACAGGCTAAGTCTCTGCAGTGTATCAACAGGTGAGACTGAGTTTCAGATTGTCTGCGGCGCCTCCAATATGAAATCAGGCGATGCCGTGGCCCTTGCCCTTGTTGGAGCTGTGCTGCCCGGAGGGTTTAAGATAAAAAAATCCAAGATAAGAGGCGTAGTCTCAGAGGGCATGATGTGCTCTGAGTCTGAGCTTGGCATAGCCGAACACTCAGAGGGCATACTCATACTCCCGGAAGATACTCCTTTGGGCCTGGATTTAAAAGACGCTCTTGGTCTTAATGATACGATATTTGAGATATCCGTAACCCCGAACCGTGGTGATGTATTAAGCATAAAGGGCCTTGCCCGCGAGATCGCCGCCCTGACAAAAAAGGGTTTTATACTTACCGAGGAAGGTGAGGGCGAGGAGCCCCCGCCGCCAAAAGACCTTATAGACATAACCGTGGAAGAGGGCGCCTCGTGCCCGAGGTACACGGCTATGGTGATTGAGGGGGTAAAAGTCGGGCCTGCGCCGGATTTTGTGGTATCAAGACTTGCGGCGCACGGGCTGCGCTCCGTGAATAACGTAGTTGATGTTACCAATTACATCCTCCTTGAGCTGGGCCAGCCCATGCACGCCTTTGACCTTGATAAGATTAAGAATAATACCATACGGGTAAGGTCGGATAAAAAGGGTGAGACCCTGAAGACTATTGACGGAACCACCGTGGAGTTCACAGGAGCCTCTGCCGTAGTCATAGCCGATGGCGATGGGCCTGTGGCCGCAGGCGGTATTATGGGCGGCGACGCAACGTCAGTTACCGAGAGTACCACCAGAGTACTCCTTGAGTCGGCCTTTTTCACCCCATCCGCTATCAGGCGCGCCTCAAAGGCTATTAATCTATCATCAGACTCCTCGTACAGGTTCGAGCGGGGCGTGGACATTGTAAACGTAAGGGTTGCCCTTGTGCGCGCCGCAGCCATGATAATAGAGCTTACCGGAGGGCATGCACCGGGAGGGGTTATAGATATATACCCCAATAGATTTACCCCTCTGGATATTGAGTTCAGCCTCTGTAGGGCCGGAGCCCTGCTTGGGCTTACTCTTGATAGAGACTTCATAATCAGCGCCTTTACTCGTCTTGGCATTGATGTCAGGGACAAAGCAGCGGATGAAGACAAGCTGCTCTGCTCACCCCCTTCATACAGGACTGATATTACCTCTTTTATAGACCTTGTAGAGGAAGCAGCGAGAATTACCGGTTACGACGTTATTCCGGCACGCATGCCGCGCGTGCCTCTGGACTGCGCGGCCTCACATCAGAGCGTTTTATTTAAAAAAAGAATTAAGAACGATATGGTCTCTCTGGGTTTTACCGAGGTTGTTAACTACAGCTTTGTCTCAGAAGATGTATTTGCCCTTTTTGGCGGCAACCCCGGAGGCGTAGCCATCCTGAACCCCCTTAGCGAGGATCACAGCGTTATGCGGGCGAGTTTACTGCCCGGGCTCATGAGAAATCTTAAGTTCAACCTTGACCGCCACCTCTCGGCTCTTCGTATCTTCGAGCTTGGCCCTGTCTTTCACTCAGGCGCGGACGCCCCTGTGGAACGCTGGAAGGTAGCCGGCCTTATTCACGGGACACGCGCACCGCAGTCATGGAATCAGAGCGCTGAGCCCGTTGATTTTTATGATATAAAAGGCGTGCTTGAGGCTCTGTTTGAGGGCCTTGACCTCAGGGTTATGCCTGAGACAGTGCCTTATGATGGGCCTGATAAGGACTTTTTCCACCCCGGAAGAGCCGCATCCATGAGCCTCAAGGGCATACCTCTTGCTGTCCTTGGAGAGCTGCACCCTGATTTAAGGGCTTCTTTTGGTATCACGGAACGTCTTTATTTATTCGAGCTTGATATGGAGACCCTTTATGATGCTCAGCCCGGGCGCAGGACCTTCAGTAAACTTACTAAATTTCCCGCTTCAGAGCGTGATGTAGCCTTAATAGTGGATGAGAACCTATCCTACGGCAAAATTATGACCGCTATCAGGAAATTAAATACAAAACTTATTGAAAAGGTTGACCTCTTTGATGTATACTATGGCAATACAATACCTGATGGAAAAAAGAGCCTTGCCTTTAGAATCAGATACCGTAACCCTCAGAAGACGCTGACACATGATGAGGTAGATAAGGCTCACGAGAGGCTTGTACAAGAAGTAACGTCTAAATTTAACGCTCTCATCAGAGGTGCCGGGTCCTGATAATCGGCGGCCTTTTATGAAGGACGGCTCTTCAAGTGGGCATTTGCTCTTTTATGGGTGCCGGGGCCGGGTTTTTAAGGGTGTGGCAAAGAAGATCCAAGAGCGTGTCTCTCACGGCCTCGGGTGCCGGGGCCGGGTTTTTAAGGGTGCGGCAAAGAGAGTGCTGCAGGAGTTATGAGATCTGCTGTCTTGAGATAAGAAGTACAGGTACAGAGACCTGTTTTTACTATATACTGAGTAACTTTTGTGTTGGCATAGTTTTCTTTGTAAGGGGTAGAGCCGGAGCGGGGGATAAGGGGAGCGGCTCAATAACTGCGTGAGGATATATTTATGACAAAGGCAGACATTGTAGAGAGAATTTACGAGAAGGTGGGTTACTCAAAAAAAGACGTAGCCAATGTGGTAGAAGAGATTTTCAGCAGTATCAAGGCCTCCCTTGAGGCAGGGGAGAAGGTTAAAATCTCGGGTTTTGGCAACTTCAACGTAAGACACAAGACAGCAAGAAGAGGCAGAAATCCTCAGACAGGCGCTGATATTACTATTGAGGAGAGAAAGGTAATGACCTTTAAGGCAAGCCAGATACTTAAGAAGGCCATTAACTCAGGCGCACGGTAAGTATATGAATAATTAACACTCTTAAACGATTAACCTTATTATTAATACGTGATGGAAAATATACCGAATAAGATGTACTTTAAGATAGGCGAGGTGGCAAAGATAACAGAGGTTCGCCCCTATGTGCTGCGGTACTGGGAGTCGGAGTTCAGCCTGATTAAACCCAAAAAATCATTATCAAAGCAGAGAGTTTACAGCAGACGCGATCTTGATAATATTATTGAGATAAAGAGACTGCTCCATAAAGAACGCTATACCTTAGAGGGAGCTAAAAAAAGGCTTAAAGAGTTAAATGCCGCCAATGATAATCAGATGGGTTTTGCCTTTTCCCAGCAATCAGATAAGGCAAATCTCATTAAGATAAAGAAGGAACTGAAGAACATAAGAAAACTCCTCACCACCTGAGGTGCCTGATTGGGCTGATTTTACCATTCTTAAGGTGTATCATCAGCGCAGGCAAGGTACGGTAGAGAGGGGAGCTATTAAAATGTCTTGCAACACATGTCGGGGCGTAGCGCAGTCTGGTAGCGCACTTGTATGGGGTACAAGGGGTCGGAGGTTCGAGTCCTCTCGCCCCGACCAATAAAATCAAGGGGTTACGGAGTTTTCCGTAACCCCTTTTTTATTCAAAATCAACTCCACCTTTATGCGTAACCTCCGCACTACTCTTCTTTATTTTTTCTCATTTCCTCTCTCACACACACATACTTAATGGTTCTGAGTACAGGTATCTTTGCAAAGCTCTTTATAAGGTTATTCAAAGGGACGGGAGAGGCATAATTTCTCTATTGCCTTGAGAAGAGTTTTTGCTTGACAAGGTTTAGAAACCCTGCAACTATATAATCAAGATACAGATACCTTTAAGGATTTTCTCCCAAACAAGGGAAAGGAGGGGGTAATGAAGGAGATTTTCAGGATGCAGGCAAGGGTATGCAAGACCCTGGCAAGCCCGGTGAGGATGGAGATAATATATTTTCTAAAGGCAGGAGAGAGGACCGTTTCAGAGCTGGTGGAGGTAACGGCCCTCAGTAAATCCAATATTTCCCAGCACCTTGCCGTGCTGAAGAACGCAGATATGGTAAGGTACCGCAGGGATGGGGTTCACATCTTTTACTCTATTGCCAGCCCAAAGATAGTAGAGGCATGCGGACTCATGAGGGAGGTTCTCATGGAGCAGCTCCTGGAAAAACAGAAATTCATGGATAGATTGGAAGATAAGATACAGAAAGAATAATACATATCCCCTGCGGCCTCTTTCCGTAGATAACAAATGGAGGTAAAGACATGTCTGTTGAAAGATATTTAAGGCTCATTGCCGGTATTTTCGTACTCTTAAGCCTTGTGCTCTCAAGGGTGCACTCCGAGTATTGGTTGCTCTTTACCGCCTTTGTGGGGCTTAACCTTCTCCAATCCGGGTTCACGGACTGGTGTCCCATGAAGAGTTTTCTAAAGTATGTAATGGGCAAAGAGTGCTGCGGAGCGCATAAACACGGCGAGTCCTGCTGAGAATCCCTTTAAGTTGATTTTTTTCCTGTCCTGATGAGATGCCTCCAGCTTAAAAACCTGAGGCGTTGATACCGTACCTGAGGCGTGAAATGATACTGCATAAAATTGTAGAAAAATCCCTTAATCATCCGAAATCCGTAGTTATTATCTATGCCCTTCTCACGGTTATCTTTCTTCTTCAGTTTTCTAAGATCTCCATTGACACTGACCCTGAGAATATGCTCTATAATGACGAGCCCGCCCGTGTAGCGCACCGGGAGTTCAAGGAGGAGTTCGCCCTTCATGACAGTATTGTCGTAGGCGTAGTGGATAATACCTCCCCGGACGGCGTATTCACCGCGGATACCCTTAACCGCATCTCCGATATTACAAAAGAGATAGCAGTGATAGACGGTGTAATAGCCTATGACCTGATAAGCCCCACTACCACTGATGATATTGAGGGCAGCGGCGGAGTGCTTACCATTGAGCCGCTTATGAAGGGAGCCGTTAAAGGCTCTTCCGGCGCCCTTGCCATTCGCGACGCTGCACTTGCAAATCCCATACTTAAAGACATGCTTGTCTCAGGCGACGGCAAGGCCGTGGCCATAAACGTGCCCATCAGGCAAAAGCAAGAGAGCTACCGCATATCCTCTGAGATTGAGAAGATAATCAAGGGACACATGGGCAGTGAGGAGTACCACATAACCGGGCTGCCCGTGGCAGAGGACACCTTTGGCGTGGAGATGTTTCGGCAGATGGCCCTCTCGGCGCCCCTTGCAGGGCTTATTATTTTTCTTCTCATGCTTTTTTTCTTCAGAAGGGTCTCTCTGATAATCTCACCGATGATTGTGGCAATGCTAAGCATCATATGGGTGATGGGTCTTCTTATAGGCGCGGGGTACAAGGTCCATATCATGAGCTCCATGATACCCATATTTCTCATGCCCATATCCGTGGTGGACAGCATACATATACTCAGCGAATTCTTTGATGAGTACCGCGGCGGCACGGGCAGAAAGGAGACCTTTATAAAGGTCTTTGATAAACTCATGACCCCCATGTTATATACCTCAATTACTTCCACCGTGGGTTTTGCCTCTCTTGCCCTGACGCCAATACCCCCGGTGAGGGTATTCGGCCTTTTTGTGGCCCTTGGCATAATGCTGGCCTGGTTTTTTACCCTTACCTTTATACCGGCCTTTACAATGCTTATGCCTGAGAGGTTTTTGGCAGGGCTTGTGAAAAAAGCCGGTGCAGGGGAGACCAAGGTGGGGCAAGACGGGCTTATGAGAAGAGCGCAGGAGGCCCTTGGATATCTCAGCTTAAGGAGATCCCGCCTCGTGCTTATTGCCACTCTCATAATCATAGCCTTTTCTGCTTACGGCATCAGCCTCATGGTGGTGAATGACAACCCTGTCTACTGGTTTAATAAAAACCACAAGATACGTGTTGCGGACAGGGTGCTTAACCAACACTTTGGCGGCACATACATGGCCTACCTTGTGCTTAACGGCAAGACCGCGGGGCTGGTGAAAAAACCCGAGACCATGAGATACATAGAGAACCTTCAGCGCCACCTTGGTACTCTTGAGGTAGTTGGCAAGACCACGTCCATCGTTGATGTGGTTAAAAAAATAGGTTTTGAGCTTCGTGACAGAAAGGAGGGGAGCGCTATTATACCTCGTACTTCCAGCGCCATTGCACAGTACCTTTTTCTCTATGAGATGAGCGGCGACCCAGAGGACCTCTACCACCTGGTGGACCCGGATTATAAAAAAGCCGCCATCTGGGTACACCTTAAACGCGGCGACAATATGGACATGAAGTCTGTTATGAAGAGCACAGAGGACTATCTGCTCAGCAATCCTCCCCCTCCGGGCATGAGAGCCGAGTGGGCGGGACTTACTTATATTAACGTAGTCTGGCAGGACAAGATGGTCTCCGGCATGCGGAGCGCTCTTATCGGCAGTTTTGTCATGGTCCTTATAATCATGGTCATACTCTTCAGGTCTATTTTCTGGGGGCTTATCTCCATGGTGCCCCTTACAGTGACCATTGCGCTCATATACGGGCTTGTGGGCTGGACAGGCAAGAGCTATGATATGCCCATAGCCGTGCTCTCTTCTCTTACCCTTGGGCTCTCAGTGGACTTTGCCATTCACCTTGTGGAGCGTACACGGCAGATATACAGGGAAAAGCAGAACTGGACAGTGACCATAGAGGGCATCTTCGATGAACCGGTGCGTGCCATCATGCGAAACGCCGTGGTTATTGCCCTTGGTTTTACCCCTCTGCTATTTGCTCCGCTAATGCCGTATAAGACGGTTGGTGTTTTTATGGCGGCTATTATGGCCGTTAGCGCCCTTGTCACCCTTGTTGTACTGCCTTCTATTATGGTGGTGCTGAAAAAAAGACTAAAGGCATGAGCATTAAGGAGGTTGGTTGAGATGATGAAGAAAATTTTCCTGCCAATGCTGTTGCTGCTTATCATACCTTCTCTCTCTTACGCGTTGACCGCTGACGAGATAGTTGAACGCTCTAATCTGGCCTATTATTACGCAGGTGATGACGGCAGGGCAGACCTTAACATGAGGATTACGGACAGGCGCGGCCGAGTGCGTATAAGAGAGATGACGCTCCTTCGTAAAGACATTAAAGACGGCGGCAGGCAGAAGTTCTATGTGTATTTTAAAAAACCCTCAGATGTGAGCCGCATGGTTTTTATGGTCTGGAAACAGGTAAAGGGCGATGATGACAGGTGGTTATACATACCGGCCATAGACCTTGTAAAGAGAATAGCAAGCAGCGACAAGAGATCCAGTTTCGCAGGCGGGGTATTTACGTACGAGGACGTCTCCGGGAGGCGTACCTCTGACGATACCCACGAACTCCTTGACGATGAGCAGTACAACGGCAAGGCTGTTTATGTTGTAAAGAACAGCCCAAAGGATACCGGTGAGGTGGAGTTCTCGTACTACATCGCCCGTATTGACAAGAAGACTTTCCTGCCTGTAAAGGGTGAGTATTACGATAAGTCGGGAAAGCTCTACAGAACCATAAGTGTTGATAAGACAGGTCTTGTTGATGGTATTCCCACGGTGCTCCAAGCTACGGCAGAGAATCTCTCCAGAGGCATGAAGACCACAATTGAGTTTAAAGATGTAGCCTACAACGTGGGTATCAAGGAGAGGATCTTCAGGGAGCGTTACCTAAGGCGGCCTCCAAAAGAGGTAAAGAGATAGGCGGATATGAGAGAGACAAGAAGGCTCTGCACCTTAAAAACCCATCTTCTCCTTGCGGCCCTGCTGTACTGGGCATGCGCTGTCTTTTTATACCCTGTGCCTGCTGCGGCAGTGGAGGGTTTTGTCGAGGGGGCCTACGGGTACAGGACGCAGAGGGACGTTACAAAGAAAGACTCATTTAATCTATTGGAGGCAAGGGCTCAATTAAAGGGTGTGTACGAGCCCCCGGTGTTTGAGGCCCTATCGCCTGAGGCGGATCTGAAGGCAGAGCTAATCGCTGATGGATATGATGACAGGCTGATCCTGAAGGTGCGCGAGGCCGCACTTGCCTTTACCCCTCTTGATTTTATAGACGTAAAACTCGGCAGGCAGATACTTACCTGGGGCACCGGTGATTATATCTTCATAAACGATCTATTCCCCAAGGACTATGTATCTTTTTTCATAGGCCGAGACGATGAATACCTCAAGGTCCCAAGCGACGCGCTTCGGGTATCTCTCTTTACTGAAGCAGTGAACCTTGATATGGTGCTCATACCGGTTATGGAGCCTGACATAAGCGTTATTGGCAAGCGTTTATCTTTTTTTGACGGACTCAGCGGCCAAGTACTTGGAGAGGATGCCGCAAGGGTCTTCATAGAGCCCCGTGAGATAGCGGAAAACATGGAGCTTGCCTTTCGGGCCTACAGGACTATCGGCCGCATGGAGGCAGCCCTTTATTTATTTCGAGGTTTTTACAAAGAACCCCGTGGGATTCTTGACGGGGCGAAGAGTGAATTTTTCTACCCCCGCCTTCATGTTATCGGCATGAGCCTGCGCGGGCCGGTACTTGGCGGCATAGGGAATTTTGAGCTTGGTTATTATGATTCACGCGAGGACCGCGGGGGCGGCAACCCCATGATAGAGAACCCCTCCATAAAGTACCTTGCCGGTTACACGCAAGACCTTGGCTCTGATGCCTCAATTGGGTTTCAGTACGAGGTAGAGCAGATGCTGCACCACGGGGCGTACAGAGACGGGCTTGCTCCCGGTGCTTCTGTGCGCGACGAGTTCAGGCATTTACTTACAATGAGGTTTACAAAACTCTACAGCGGCCAGACAGTTGTGACAAGCCTCTTTGTCTTTTTCAGCCCCTCGGACATGGACGCCTATCTCCGTCCAGGCGTCTCTTACAAGGTTACGGACAGCTGGAAGGTAACGGCAGGGGCGAACATAATTCTCGGCAGGGACGAGTTTACGGACTTTGGGACTTTCAGACGTAATGACAATCTTTACATGCGGGTGCGGTATAGTTTTTAATACGATTGCAGCGATTAATCTCCGGGGGGTTTTTAATAATGAAAAATATCGTTTTTATAACCGCGTTCTGTATCTCGCTGCTGAGCTTAACGGGTCAGGCCAATGCCGGGTTAAGGCTTAGAAGCGTAATGCTCAGGCTTGAGGTGAATATGGAGGCCATAGTGGGGGGCATAACCTGGGGCGATTTTGATACCATAGAGTCCAATGCACGGGCAATAGCAGAGCATGAGAAACCTCCGCTTAAGGAAAGAAAGAAGATATTCGCTTTTCTAAAAGACGATGCCCGGGGTTTTAAGGATGCTGACGCTGAAGTGCATAGTGGGGCAATAAGACTGAGCGAGCTGGCAGGAAAAAAAGACTACAACGAAATAATAGAGGCATACAGCGCCCTGCTCCGTGGGTGCGTAAAGTGTCATAACGCATACAGAGACCGTATTATTAAACAATTTTACAGAGAAGAGGACTCCCACAGATCGTCTATGGGGGTAAAAACAGAGCATATCAGTTCAGCAAGATAGAAGTAGGTAGAAGGGAGGGGTAAATATGTTGCAGAAGAATGTAGGTTTTATCGGCGGTGGCCGTGCTACGCGAATAATACTGGGCGGGCTTAAAAAAGCCGCTATGATACCCATGAAGGTCGTTGTAAGCGATAAAGATGAGAGTACGCTACTTGATTTAAAAGAGAGGTTTCCCCGTATTACCATCGCGCCGAATGATAATACAGCCTCAGCGGCCTCACGGGATATTCTCTTTCTCTCTGTTCATCCCTCTGCCTTTAAGAGCGTAGCTGAAGAGATAAGGTCAAGACTAAACCCAAACCTTATTATTATCTCTCTTATGGCAACAGTCTCTATCTCAAGGCTTGTAGAAGAGCTTGGCGGTATAAAAAAAATTATGCGTATGACACCAAACGCCCCATCCATTGTAAACGCAGGGTTCAATCCCATTGCCTTTTCCAGAGGGTTTCCGGAGAGTGATAAAGATGATGTCATAAAGATGTTAAGGGCTCTCGGTACGTGCCCTGTGGTGGCGGAGTCAAAACTGGAGTCTTATGCTATTCTCACGGCCATGGGGCCAACGTATCTCTGGTTTCAGCTCTATGAGCTTGAGAGGCTTGGCAGAGAGTTTGGCCTTAACAGCAGGGAGGTTGAAGAGGGAATAAGCGAGATGGCCATTGGCGCTGTAAAGACTATGCGCGAGAGCGGGCTCTCGGCTGAGGAGGTTATGGACCTTGTGCCCGTAAAACCCATGGGTGAGAGTGAGGTGAAGATAAAGGAACTTTACCAAAAGTACCTCTCAGCCCTGCATGAGTCTCTAAGGCCGTAGGTAGGCGGTTATCTCTTCAGCGCTTATATCCTGGAGATGAGTTTGAGCTTGCAATGAAAAATTCTTGAATGTCAGTGATGATTGTGCTATATTTAGAAGAATAAATATGATGAAAACGCTAAAGTCCCTCACGAAATCCATCGGTTTTGTACTGCTTGTAATCTTTGTTATACAAGTAGGGGGGCTTACCTGCGCCAATGATATTTACGCTGCCGGCCCTTTCGTTGCGCAGGGTGAGCAGGTTATAAAGACCGCTGACCTTGATATTGGTGCGGACGCGTCTCTTGATGGCGACCTGCTCTATGAGTGCCAGTGTCCCTGTCATCTTAACTTTTCGCCTATTAAGAGCTCAGCCGTATCCTCGTACTGGATTACGGAATCAAAGTTGATTTACGTTACAAAAGTTTCCGCCTCAGGTTCACCCGGAGAAATTCTCCAACCTCCCAAAATCTAAATCCAAAATACCCTTTGCCAAAGAGTGAGGCAAGGCAGTTCTCTGTCTTGAATATGCCTTTCTTTCATTGGTTGGCCGTGCTGTGGGAAATTTCCCCTGCGCTCTGCGTCTCACTCTATCTTTAATCAAAACTCAAGAAGGAGGTCTGTTCCTTGCAAAGGAAAAGATTTATCAACTTCATTTATGTTTTTTCGGTTTTTTTTCCTGCTCTTCTCTTTATGAGCTCAGGCTCTGCCTCGGCCGAGGAGCAAAAGGTGTACACACTTAATACCGTGCTCTCCATATCAGTTGAGAAAAACCCCTCTGTTGCCGTATTCAAGGCTCACCTTGCCTCAAGCAGAGGCGCTCTCATAGCCGCAGGGGCTTACCCTAACCCTGAGCTGGAGCTTGGCGGGGGTAGAGGCAGGTCCCTTGAGACAGGGGAGACAAAAGGGGAGTACTCAGTGGGCATTGGTCAGCCGCTTGAGTGGCCATCCAAGCGGAGGTATCGCAAAAAGGCCGCACGTTCTGCCGTGGAGGCCGTGGAGATGGACCTTAAAGATCTCCGCCTTAAGATAAAGGCAGAGGTAAAGCGGGCATTTTTCCGTGTCTTAACCGATAAAAAGACCCTTGGCATAGCTGAAGACAACCTGCGCACCGTAAGGGAGCTTCTAAAGTCTGTGCAGATAAGGGTAAAGGCAGGAGAGGCCCCTGAGTTTGAGCTGGTAAAGGCCAGGGTAGAGGCCTTAAGAGCTGACAAGGATAAGCGCAAGGCCGGGAACGTGCTCTTTATCTCAAAGGTTTCCTTAAACGCCCTGCTCGGCAACACGCTGCACAGTGACTACGATATAAAAGGTGATTTCAGCGGGCTTCGCACTGAGTACGAGCTGCCAACGCTTCTCTCTTACGCCATGAAAAAGCACCCTGTAATGCTTAAAGCACGTGTAGAGACAGAGGCAAGGGGGTACTCGCTAAAAGAGGAAAAGGCCGCGCGTATGCCGAACCTAACACTCTCGGGTTTT